>NZ_CALJRX010000306.1 GCF_937976265.1 uncultured Haemophilus sp. | reverse complement strand
TTGATCGTGAATTTGGTACTGGTGTGGTGAAAATTACCCCTGCGCATGACTTCAACGACTACGAAGTGGGTAAACGTCACAGCTTGCCGATGGTTAACGTGTTAACCTTAAATGCAGATATTCGTGATGAAGCAGAAATTATCGGCACAGACGGCAAACCACTTGCCGGCTATGAAGCAATTATTCCTGCGGATTACCGTGGCTTAGAGCGTTTCGCTGCACGTAAGAAAATCGTGGCAGATTTTGAAGCACTTGGTTTATTAGACGAAATCAAACCACACGATCTCAAAGTGCCTTATGGCGACCGTGGTGGCGTGCCGATTGAGCCGATGTTAACCGACCAATGGTATGTGAGCGTGAAACCGCTTGCTGATGTAGCGATTAAAGCGGTGGAAGACGGCGAAATCCAATTCGTGCCGAAACAATACGAAAACCTTTACTTCTCTTGGATGCGTGATATTCAAGATTGGTGTATCTCTCGCCAACTTTGGTGGGGACACCGTATTCCAGCGTGGTATGACGCAGAAGGCAACGTTTATGTCGCACGTAACGAAGAAGAAGTGCGGTCAAAATACAACTTAGATTCTGCGGTTGAACTTAAACAAGATGAAGATGTGTTAGATACGTGGTTCTCATCAGGCTTATGGACGTTCTCAACGCTAGGTTGGCCAGAGCAAACCAAAGAACTCAAAATGTTCCACCCAACGGACGTGTTGATTACCGGCTTTGACATCATCTTCTTCTGGGTTGCGCGTATGATTATGTTTACGATGCACTTCGTAAAAGATGAAAACGGCAAACCACAAGTACCATTCAAAACGGTGTATGTAACAGGCTTGATCCGTGATGAAAACGGCCAAAAAATGTCGAAATCGAAAGGTAACGTGCTTGACCCAATCGATATGATTGACGGTATCAGCCTTGAAGATTTACTTGAAAAACGCACTGGCAACATGATGCAGCCGCAATTAGCAGAGAAAATTGCTAAAGCAACGCGTAAAGAATTCGCTGAAGGTATTGCCGCTCACGGTACAGACGCATTACGTTTCACATTAGCTGCGCTGGCTTCAAACGGCCGTGACATCAACTGGGATATGAAACGCCTAGAAGGCTACCGCAACTTCTGTAACAAATTGTGGAATGCAAGCCGTTTCGTCTTAACGAATGAAAAATTAGATTTAAGCGAAGGCGAGATCGAATTCTCATTAGCGGATCGTTGGATTCAATCAGAATTCAATCGCACAGTAGAAACTTTCCGTAACTCATTAAGCCAATATCGTTTCGATCTTTGTGCCAATGCGATTTATGAGTTTACTTGGAACCAATTCTGCGACTGGTATTTAGAATTGACTAAACCAGTATTTGCAAACGGCAATGCAGCACAAATCCGTGCAGCAAGCCAAACCTTGGTTCACGTGTTAGAAAAATTATTACGTTTAGCACATCCGCTCATTCCATTTATTACCGAAGAAATTTGGCAAAAAGTGAAAGGATTTGTAGGCATTACGGCTGACAGCATTATGTTACAACCTTTCCCACAAGTGGAAGAAAACGGCTTTGATCCAGAAGCAGAAGCTGAAATTGAGTGGTTAAAAGAAGTGATCGTTGCGGTACGTAATATTCGTGCAGAAAGCAACATCGCACCAAGTAAAGGCTTAGATCTGTTATTCCGTAATTTAAGTGCAGAAAATGCAAAAATTCTCGAAAAACAGACCGCTCTTTTAAAAGCCATGGCGAAATTAGACAACGTTCAAGTGTTAGCCGCAAACGAAACCGCACCACTTGCGGTAGCGAAACTCGTTGGCAATGCTGAATTGCTCGTACCAATGGCTGGCTTTATCAATAAAGAAGCCGAGCTTGCCCGTTTAACCAAAGAGATTGAAAAATATCAAAATGAAGTTAAACGTATCGAGAACAAACTTAGCAACGAAGCTTTCGTGGCTAAAGCACCAGAAGCGGTGATTGCGAAAGAACGTGAAAAACAAGCAGAATACCAATCTGGATTAGAAAAAATCCAAGAGCAGTATAAAGCGATTGAAGCGTTGTAGTTTTTAAACGAAGTAAGAAAGCGGTCAGATTTTAAATCTGGCCTCTTTTTATTTTCGTCGATATTGTTGCAAGCAGAAAATTGATTTTAGCTATTCAACACCTCAAGCAATGCTTGAACAGGGTGTTTCAAGATGGCTTTTTCATATCGCTTCACTTGGCTACGGCAGGAATAGCCGGTTGCGAGACAATGATTCGGATCTTTACCTTGTAATTTTTTGCCCCATGATACGTCGTAAATCTCTTTCGACATGGTTTGATTTTGAACCTCATGACCAAATACACCCGCCATACCACAGCAGCCGACTTTCTCAACGTTCAAGGTTTGTCCAAATTGCGCAAAAATATGCTGCCATTCTTTCGGGCTGTTTGGCATAAAGGTGGACTCTGTGCAATGAGGGAATAAATGCCACTCAAAAGTGCGGTCAGATTTGGTGATATTTTTTACCGCACTTTGTAATGCGTTATTTTCTAATTGAGCTGTTAGCCATTCATGTGCTGTGAGTACATGGAAATCACCGCGAGAATCGCCTAATGCTTCTTTATATTCATCTCGATAAGAAAGCACAATGGCTGGATCTACACCGACTAAAGGTACATTTAATTTGGCAACGCGATTTAAAAACTCGGCTTGTGTTTTCGCGGTTTTACTAAAGCGAGCTAAAAAACCTTTAATATGCATGGCTTTGCCATTGGGTTTAAAAGGCAGAAGGATTGGTGAGAATCCTAATTTTTGTGTGAGAGCGACAAAGTCTCGCACCACTTTCGCATCGTAATAAGAGGTATAAGGATCTTGCACGATAAAGAGCATATTGGTTTTTTCTGTGGCACTGAGACCTTCTAATTCTTCTAATTTTTTGCCTTGATAACCAATTTCCACTAATTGTTGTTGAAGGTTTGGCTCTGAAAGGAGAGGCAAATCAGTCATGCCAAGCGTTTTTTCAACCAAGCTTTGTGTGACTTTGAGCTTGGTGAAATAATTGAATAATGCCGGTTGTTTCGCCATATAAGGTGCAGCAACTTCTAAATTTGCCACAAGATGATCTTTGGCTGGGCGCAAATAACGACTGTGGTAGAAATGGAAAAATTTCGCACGGAAACTTGGTACGTCAATTTTAATCGGGCATTGGCTTGCACAGGCTTTACAAGCCAGGCAAGTATCCATTGCCGCTTTTACTTCATGTGAGAAGTCATATTCACCACGCCATTTCTGCACGCTATTGCGGAAACGTTCCACAAGTGCGGTCAGTTTGACTTGTGTTTTATGAAAATCTAATTGATCAGGCGATACGTTTTCATTGGCCATTAATCGCAACCATTCACGCACCATAGCAGCTCGCCCTTTTGGTGAGAATACGCGATTTTTACTCACTTTCATGGAAGGGCACATAATGCTGTGCTCATCAAAGTTAAAGCAAAGTCCGTTACCGTTACAATTCATCGCACCTTTGAATTCATCTCGTATTTGAATCGGGATTTGGCGATCATTGTCGGCACGCATTGGCGAGAGAATAGAGTAAAGCTCCGCATCGCTATTAAGTGGCGTACAGATTTTACCTGGATTCAGACGATTGTTTGGATCAAATAAAAATTTCACATAACGTAATTCTTGCCAAAGTTCAGGTGTAAAGAATTTCTCGCCATAATGAGAACGGACGCCTTTACCGTGTTCCCCCCATAACAAACCGCCGTATTTCACCGTGAGTTCTGCCACTTCATCTGAAATTTGTTTAAAGAGTTTGACTTGTTCTTTATCACATAAGTCTAAAGCGGGGCGAACATGCAATACGCCGGCATCCACATGGCCAAACATCCCATATTGCAGATTGTGACTATCTAATAAGGCTCTAAATTCTGCAATGTAATCGGCAAGATGTTCTGGTGGCACACAGGTATCTTCCACAAAAGGAATCGGTTTGGCTGCGCCTTTCGCATTCCCCAATAGCCCCACCGCTTTTTTACGCATGGCGTAAATACGTTCAATAGAAGGCAAGTCAGAACAAAGTTGATAGCCGATAATATGATCTTTGCCTTGTGCAATTTTTTCATCTAATTGCTGACAAAGTGCGGTTACTTGGCTGTCGATTTTAGCTTGATTGTTGCCCGCATATTCCACAATGTTTAAACCAAGAATGGGATTTTGTTCTTCTTCTGTTAAAAGTTCTTTTACCGAATGCCAAATAATATCTTGCTTAGCAAGGTTCAGCACTTTGGAATCGACGGTTTCGACTGAAAGGGCATTGGCTTTCACCATAAAAGGTGCATTGCGAAGGGCGGCATCAAATGAGCTGTACTTCACATTAATTAAGGTACGATATTTCGGAATCGGCAATAAATTGAGTTTAGCTTCGCAGATAAACGCAAGTGAACCTTCTGACCCCGTTAAAATTCGGGTGAGATTAAATTCACTTTCATCTTTATTAAAGACATTCTTAAGATCGTAACCGGTGAGAAAACGATTGAGTTGTGGCAAATCTTGAATGATTGAGGCGCGCTTTTCTTTACAACGTTGGAAAATCGTTTGGTGTAACGTTTTACCATTTTCTGCAAGCGGGTAGTTTTCTAAAACATCGTCGGATTTGACCGCACTTGTATCTAATATTTCACCATTCATTAAAACAGAACGTAATGCTAAAACGTGATCAGAGGTTTTTCCGTATTGCAGTGAGCCTTGACCAGATGCATCGGTATTAATCATGCCACCGAGGGTTGCTCGATTACTGGTGGAGAGTTCTGGCGCAAAGAATAAACCGTGAGGTTTTAAAAATTGGTTTAGTTGGTCTTTTACGACGCCTGCCTGCACGCGAACCCAACATTCTTCTATATTAAGCTCTAAAATGCCCGTCATGTGGCGAGAGAGATCCACAATAATATTGTTATTAATAGATTGTCCATTTGTGCCCGTGCCACCACCGCGAGGTGTAAAGGTTAGATGAAGGTATTTCTCTTTATTGGCTAATTTGGTAATGCGTACCACATCGGCAACAGATTTAGGGAATAAAATAGCCTGAGGAAGTTGTTGATAGACACTGTTATCTGTTGCAAGACTTAAGCGGTCAGCATAATCTGAGGCAATATCACCTTCAAAATGCTGTTTTTGGAGTTCGCTAAGATAATCACTTACCACATTATTAAGTTGTGGCACATTAGAAAGACGGGGCAACATAAAATCACTCACACATAAATAAAGAGAAGAAAGTGAATTTGATGATATATGAAGCTCAAAAAAAAGTCGATTTGAACAAACGATATTTTTTGTTAGAATAGAAATCGGGTTAAAAATTAACCCGATTTTTGTGAATGAACGTTCATTTTAGGGTTTATTTGTCTATAAAATAACCAAAAAGAGCAAAAAAAGTTTGATCTTTGGTATTTTTATAGGATAATAACCATACTTTTGAACGTTCCTTTGGCTATGGCAAAGGAATTGAATTTGTCAAAAGGATAAGTTAGGGCAAATTCAAAACCCTAGTTAAGCAATGTTTAGAGTGTTTCTTTTTTATAAAGTTCACAATAAACAAGGAAACTTTTCTTATTAATAACGATGACTAAATAGAGGACATCAAAATGAAAAAAACTGCAATCGCATTAGTCGTTGCTGGTTTAGCAGCAACTTCAGTAGCTCAAGCAGCTCCACAAGAAAACACTTTCTATGCAGGTGTTAAAGCTGGTCACGCAACTTTCCACGATGGTATCAGAGCGAACACTGTAGCTAACCCAACAAATCCATACTCTCCGTTTGGTGCTGGTTACCACCGTTACTCTGTTACTTACGGTGTATTTGGTGGTTACCAAGTATTAAACCGTGATAACTTAGGTTTAGCGGTAGAATTAGGTTACGATGACTTCGGTCGTGTTAGATTCAAAGATGCGGGTGAAGTTAGTTTCAGACACACTAACCACGGTGCTCACTTAAGTTTAAAAGGTAGCTATGGTTTAGGTGGTTTAAATCCTGCTTTAGAAGGCTTAGACTTCTACGGTCGTGCTGGTGCGGCTTTAGTTCGTTCAGACTACAAATTCTATGACCCAGCAACTGGTGCTCGTGATCACGCAGAAGGTCGTCACAGCTTACGTGTTTCTCCAATGTTCGCAGCTGGTTTCGAGTATGCATTACCATCTTTACCAGAGTTAGCATTACGTCTTGAGTATCAATGGTTAAATCGCGTAGGTCAATTACGTACTGATCAAGAACGTTCAAATACCGCAGTAGACTACAACCCATGGATCGGTTCTATCAACGCTGGTTTATCTTACCGTTTCGGTCAAGGTGCTGCTCCAGTTGTTGCGCCTGAAGTTGTAAGCAAAACTTTCAACTTAAGCTCTGATGTAAATTTCGCGTTTGCTAAAGCTGACTTAAAACCACAAGCTAGAGCAACTTTAGACGGTATCTACAGTGAAATCTCTGAAATCAAAAACGTTAACGTAGCAGTTGCTGGTTACACTGACCGTATCGGTAGCGAGCAATCAAACTTAAAATTATCACAACGTCGTGCAGACTCTGTAGCTAACTACCTAGTAGCTAGAGGTGTTCCAGCTCAAAGCATCTCTGCAACTGGTCACGGTGAAGCTAACCCAGTTACAGGTTCTACTTGTGATGCGGTTAAAGGTCGTAAAGCACTTATCGCTTGTTTAGCACCAGACCGTCGTGTAGAAATCGCTGCTAACGGTACTAAATAATTTTATTTAGTTATCCATTAACGGATTAACATTGGAAGACCTAAACTTCGGTTTAGGTCTTTTCTTATATAAATTAAACCTATAAATAGAAGGAATTTTTGAATGAAAAAGTGGATTATCTTGATTATTATTGCCGTTGTTGCAGGTTTTGGCTTAATGTCTAGCTACAATGGCTTAGTAAAAGCAGAAACTGAAATTGATTCTGTTTGGGCAAATGTTGAATCATCTTATCAACGTCGTGCTGATTTAATTCCAAACTTAGTGAATACTGTAAAAGGTCAAGCTAATTTTGAACAACAAACATTAACCAATGTAATCGAAGCTCGCGCAAAAGCGACACAAACTAAAATTGACCCGTCTAATTTAACGGAAGAGCAATTAAACGAATTCCAACAAAACCAAAATCAAGTAGGTTCAGCATTATCTCGTTTACTTGTTACTGTAGAACAATACCCACAATTAAAAGCGAACGAAGGCTTTATGAACTTACAAGCGCAACTTGAAGGTACAGAAAACCGTATCAATGTCGCTCGTAATAAATTTAATGAAGCAGCACGTATTTATAATGAAAAAGTACGTCAATTCCCAACTAAATTAGCGGCAATGATTTTTGGTTTTAAAGCTAAACCTTACTTTAAATCAGCTGCAGGCGCTGAAAACGCACCGACTGTAAACTTTAACTAAGGTTTATCTATGCCATTCTTTTCCAGAATTCCAGTAGATAAAAAGCAAATCGAGGCGGCGATTAGTCGCCTCGAAAGCTTAACTTCGGCTGAGTTACGTGTTTATATTGAACGCAAAGTACCAAAGGCTTCAGCACAACTGTCAGCAATGGAACGTGCTTTAGAAGTGTTTGATGAACTGGAAATGCATAAAACAGCGGCACAAAATGCTGTGTTGATTTATGTGGGATATAAAAATCATCTCTGTGCAATCGTAGGTGATAAAGGCATTCATCAATTTGTTGATGTGGCTTATTGGCAGTTACAATGCGATTTAATGATTGAGCAGTTTAAACAAAAAGCTTATACACAAGGCATTGTTGATGCGATTGATCGTATCAGTGATATTTTATCTCGCCATTTCCCTATTCAGCCTGATGATGTGAATGAATTATCTAATGAGGTAATTATTGATGGCTAAGCTTTTATCTTTTATGAAAAGTGCGGTTATTTTTAGCCTTGTTTTTTTTGCTCAAATGGTTGCTGCGGCAGAATTTCCGCCTGCACCAAATCCTTTTCATTACATTAACGATTACACCAACACGCTTTCTGCAGAACATAAGCAGATTTTAGAAAATAAGCTGATTGCTTATAGTAAAGAAACGAGTTCACAAATTGCTGTCGTTTTGGTTCCTACAACCGGTGAATATGAAATCGCTGATTATACCTTTGCTTTAGGTGATAAATGGGGTATTGGACGTAAAAATCTGAACAATGGCGTGTTGATGCTGATTGCAAAGGATGATCGCAAAGTTTTTATCGCAACAGGACAAGGTTTAGAAGGTGTATTACCGGATGCTTTTTTATCGCAAGTCATCCGTTCGGCAATTTTGCCACAATTTAAACAAGGTCAATATGCGCAAGGTATTAATGATGGCTTAAACCAAATTATTGCGGCAAGTAAAGGCGAGTTTGACGCGGCACAAGTTGAAGAAGATGCGTTCGATAAGTACATCCCATTCTTAATGGTATTGGCGTTTATTGCTATTGTATTATTTGGTGAATTCCAATATCACAAAGATGAAGTATATATTAGCCCGAATCAACGTGACCAACTGAATAAAATCATTCGTCAAAGTACGATTTCTCGTCGCCGTGGTGGCGGTTCCGGTTTCGGAGGCGGATTTGGTGGTGGCTTCGGTGGAGGTGGTTCTTCCGGAGGGGGCTTTGGTGGCGGTGGCTTTGGCGGCGGCGGAGCAGGTGGAAGTTGGTAAGACCAAGTCTTTCACTCAGGTTCTATCTTATGCTAGAATAACGCCCTATTCAGACTTATTTGAACAAGGAACATTATGGAAACGTTAGACAAAATCAAAAAACAAATCGCTGAAAACCCAATCTTAATTTACATGAAAGGTTCACCAAAATTACCTTCTTGTGGTTTCTCTGCGCGTGCATCTGAAGCATTAATGAATTGCAAAGTGCCTTTTGGCTATGTTGATATTCTTCAACACCCAGATATTCGTGCTGAATTGCCGGCTTATGCAAACTGGCCAACTTTCCCTCAATTATGGGTAGAAGGTGAGTTAATTGGTGGTTGTGATATTATTTTAGAAATGTATCAAGCTGGCGAACTTCAAACTTTATTAAGCGAAGTAGCGGCTAAACATCAAGCTTAATTGACGATAGATTACCAAGATAAACCTGCTTTTTAGCAGGTTTTCTTTTGCTCAAAAAATGATAAACCAGATATAAAAGTGTGATCGGATTAACATTTTTAAATGAAATAACTTGTTGATTAAATTTCCTTAAGATAGACTACATCGCGTTAGTCGGGGTGCCTATATTAATGGCTGAGAAATACCCGTGAACCTGAAACAGATAATGCTGGCGTAGGAAACTAATCATCTCATTATGCTGTTTCGTTATGCACAAATAAGGAGAACGCATAATGAACAAAACGATTCCCATTTTAACCGCACTTTTTACCGCTTCCGCTTTCGCACAAGCTGCTCCTCAAACATTAGATGTTTATACTTATGATTCATTTAGTGCTGATTGGAGTGCCGGACCAAAAGTTAAAGCGGCTTTTGAACAACAATTCCCGCAATGTAAGCTGAATTATGTGGCTTTTGACAATAATGGCACTTTGTTTAACCGTGTTCGTCTAGAAGGTAAAAAAATTAAGGCGGATGTCGTGCTCGGTTTAGATAGTTATCAAATTGAGGAAGCACAAAAACTCAATATTTTTGAGCCAAATAAAGTGGATTTAAGCCAGTTACGTTTGCCGATTAAATGGGAAAATCACACGTTCTTACCATTTGATTATGCGCAATATGCGTTTATTTATGATAAAAATAAACTGACTAATCCACCAAAGAGCTTAAAAGAATTAGTTGAGCGTCAAGATCTTAAAGTGTTATATCAAGATCCGCGTACAAGCAGCATTGGACGAGGCTTATTGATTTGGATGAATGCGGTTTATCCAGAAGCAGATGTCGAAAATGCCTGGAAAACCCTTTCTCAACATACTGTCACGGTCACCAAAGGTTGGACCGAGTCTTACGGGGCCTTCTTAAAAGGCGAAGGCGATGTGGTTTTAAGCGTCAATACTTCACCGATTTACCATATTCTTTCTGAACAAAAAGACAATTATGCGGCAACAGAATTTGCAGAGGGTAGCGTATTACAAGTTGAAGTCGCGGCAAAAGTCGCTAATCGTAATAATGCCTGTGCGGATGAATTTTTAGGATTCTTACTTTCACCGCAAGCTCAAGCGGATATTGCCAAAAATAATGTGATGTTACCTGTGGTAGAGACCAATATCGAAAGTCATATTGATGCGCTTAATTCTCGCGCAAAATCAATGCGTATTTTAGATACCACAACGGTGACAAGTGAGCAGCTTAAAGGCTGGATCAATCAATGGCAAAAAGCTTTATCTAAGTAGTGTTAATGAGCTTATTACAACATCCGCATTTTCGTCCTCGCCATTATTTGGGCGGAAGTGCGGTCATTTTTTTCATTGTTTTACTCTATGGATTTTCACTTTCTGCGGTTTTTTCAGTAGGAAGTGATTATGCTTTATCTGATTTCTTAAAAGACGATTATTTGCATCAAGTTATCGCCTTTAGTGTCGGGCAGGCATTCTTGTCAGCCTTGCTTTCTAGCGTAATTGGAGCTTTATTTGCACGCGCTTTTTTCTATGTAGATTTCAAAGGCAAATCGCTCATTTTACGCATTTTTTCCCTCACATTTGTTTTGCCTGCATTACTGGCTATTTTCGGTCTAATTGGTATTTATGGCACGGCCGGTTGGCTAACACAACTGCTGCAAACCCTAGGTATTTCATGGAAACCCTCCATTTATGGTTTAAGTGGCATTCTCATTGCCCATTTATTTTTTAATATTCCTTTAGCGGCACGAATGAGTTTGCAGGCGTTGCAAAGTGTACCGACCGAACAGCACCAACTTGCTGCACAATTAAATATCAAAGGTTTCACATTTTTCCGTTTAATTGAATGGCCTTATTTGAAAAGCCAAATCGTGTCAGCCTTTGTATTGATTTTTATGTTGTGTTTCACCAGTTTTACGATAGTCTTGGCACTGGGTGGTGGACCACAAAATAGCACATTAGAAGTCGCCATTTACCAAGCCATTTTCTTTGAATTTGATTTACCCAAAGCGGCACTTTTTGCGTTAGTGCAATTTGCGTTTTGTTTTGTGTTATTTTCGCTTTCACAATATTGGACAAAAGCACCCGAAACCCAGATTTCGCAACGTTATCGATGGGTTTTGCCTTCTTCAAGTGCGGTCAAATTTTGGCATCTTTTTGTCTTATTCTCGGTGTGCTTATTTATTTTAAGTCCCTTATTCAATATTGTTTTTCAAGGTTTATCTGCAACTCAATTATTTGGCTATTGGCAAAACCCACAATTATGGAAGGCGCTTGCTTATTCATTAACCATGGCACCGACAGCCGGGATGTTATCGGTATTATTTGCCTTCTTATTATTGATACTTTCCCGGCAACTACAATGGTTATCTCATCCCAAATTAGCCCACTTAATTTTAACGGGGGGCATGATGATTTTAGCCATTCCGACGATTGTCTTAGCAGTCGGCTTATTCCTTTGCTTACAAGATATTGATTTTTCAGCAGGGCATTTGTTTGTGGTGGTATCTGTTTGTAACGCCTTGGCTGCCTTGCCATTTGTGATCAAAATTCTCAATACACCAATGAATCAATCGATGCAATATTATGAAAAACTCTGTTTATCGCTGAATATTACAGGTTGGCAGCGTTTTCGTTTAATTGAATATCCGCTACTAAAAGCACCGTTGAAATATGCCTTGGCGCTCGCAACGACTTTATCACTCGGTGATTTTACAGCGATAGCTTTATTTGGTAGTCCTGATTTTACTTCTTTGCCTCATTTGCTTTATCAACAAATCGGACAATATCGAAGCCAAGAAGCGGCAGTGACGGCATTGATTTTATTGGGCTTATGTTTAGGTTTATTTATGTTTATTGAAGGGCAGAAGGAACAACATGATTAAATTAAATAATGTGGTCTTCAATTATCAATCCATGTCGATGGTATTTGATTTACAGATTCAAGCCCAGGAAAAAATTGCCATTATTGGTGAAAGTGGCGCAGGAAAAAGTACCTTGCTGAATCTGATTGCTGGCTTTGAATATGCTGATCGTGGCGAGATTTGGCTAAATGGTGAAAATCATACCAAAACGGCACCTTTTGAACGCCCTGTTTCAATGCTATTTCAGGAAAACAATCTCTTTACTCATCTTTCTGTGGAAGAGAATATTGCCTTAGGTTTAAAACCGAATTTAGCCTTAAATGCAGAAGAAAAAGCACTTGTAGAACAAGCGGCAAGTGCGGTCAATTTACAGGATTTTTTAACGAGAAAACCGACCGCACTTTCAGGTGGACAAAAACAGCGAGTGGCATTAGCGCGCTGTTTGCTACGAGATAAACCCATTTTATTATTGGATGAGCCTTTTTCCGCACTTGATCCTAAATTACGCATTGAAATGCAGGATTTAATGGATCAATTATGTGAAGAGAAAAAGCTCACCATGTTATTGGTGACGCATCAACCCAAAGAAATTGAACGGCATATTGATCGAGTGATTGAAATTCATCAAGGAAAAGTGATCTGATCTCTTTTTATCATATTGCAGAGTAATATGCTCAACTTAATAAAAGCTATGTAGCTTAAACGAGGAAAATATAATGACCACAACAAATGTAGTACAGCTTTCATCCATTACGCCCCATCCTTCTGTAGAGTATTGGTCTGTTTGTAAAGTCGAAGCGTTATTTGAAACACCTTTTTTGGAATTAGTCTATCGTGCGGCTCAAGTGCACCGAGAGCATTTCAACCCTGGTGCGATACAGTTATCGACGTTGATGTCGATTAAAACGGGTGGCTGTCCAGAGGATTGTGGTTATTGCCCACAATCAGCACGTTATCAAACAGGCGTACAAAATCAGCAGATCTTGGATATTGATGAAATTGTCGAAAAAGCCAAAATTGCGAAAGCGCGTGGAGCAGGACGTTTTTGTATGGGCGCGGCGTGGCGTGGTCCTAAGCCTAAAGATATGGAAAAAGTGACGGCGATTATTCGTGCGGTAAAAGATATTGGCTTAGAAACTTGCGGCACCTTTGGGTTGTTGCAAGATGGTATGGCGGAAGAGTTAAAAGATGCAGGATTGGATTATTACAACCACAATCTTGATACCGCGCCAGAGAATTATCACAATGTCATTGGCACACGCCGTTTTGATGATCGTTTAAGCACATTAGGAAAAGTGCGTCATGCCGGTTTGAAAGTTTGCTGTGGCGGTATTGTGGGCATGAACGAAACCCGTAAAGAGCGAGCAGGCCTCATTGCAAGCTTGGCGAATCTTGATCCTCAGCCAGAGTCCGTGCCGATTAACCAGTTAGTGAAAGTGGAAGGCACACCAATGGCAGATGCAGCTGATTTAGATTGGACAGAGTTTGTTCGTACTATTGCGGTGGCGCGTATTACCATGCCGAAAAGTTATGTTCGCCTTTCTGCAGGTCGTCAAGGCATGAGTGAAGAAATGCAAGCCATGTGTTTTATGGCGGGAGCAAACTCTATTTTCTATGGCGATAAATTATTAGTGACAGGCAACCCAGAAGAAGATGGCGATCAGCTTCTTATGGCAAAATTGGATCTTGAGCCGGAAACAGAAGAAAATAGAAAACCACTCGACAGAAATTAGTCATAAAAAAAGTGCGGTGAAATCTACCGCACTTTTTATTGAGTTTTACTTCACTTGTTCAGTTAGGCAAGGCTGAATTTTATTTAGCATTTCTTTTAAAATACGCGCTGGTGCCGCCACGATGTTGCCTGAGCGTAAATAGCCATGACCCGCATTGAAATCACACACTAAACCGCCCGCTTCACGTACGATTAAATCACCCGCTGCGCAATCCCAAGGCTTTAAGCCCATTTCAAAATAACCGTCAACGCGACCGGATGCTACATAGCAAAGGTCTAATGCGGCAGAACCCGTACGACGGAAATCGGCGGCTTCATCAATTAAGTTATTCATGATCGCAAATTGAGTTGGCATCAAGCTTGGTTGTTTGAATGGGAAACCGGTGGCTAAAATCGCCCCGTTAAGTTCATTTTGGCTATCGACACGTAAACGCACTTCATTTAATTTTGCGCCTTCACCACGCACCGCAGTGAATAATTCATTACGAATAGGATCGTAAACCACACCCACTTCGGTACGGTTTTTTACACGGATAGCAATAGATACAGAGAAATGTGGCAAACCTTTTACGAAGTTGGTTGTGCCATCTAGTGGATCAATTACCCATTGAATATCACTGTCTTTGCCTTCTAATGCACCACGTTCTTCACTGATAATTGTATGATCAGGATAAGATTTTTGAATGATTTCAATGATCTCAGCTTCAGCGGCTTTATCGACGCTAGTCACATAATCATTAATACCTTTTTTACTTGTTTGGATGTCATCACGGCGCTCATAGTTTTTAGCAATCACGTTGCCCGCTTTTCGTGCCGCACGAATAGCGATATTTAACATTGGATTCATATTTCCACCAGATTTTAAAGAACAGATAAATAGGTCGCCTATTATAAGGGAGTTTTAGTAAATAGCCAGTTGAAAATGTTTAATTCACGGTTTTTCCCGTTTTTTAAAGAAAATTTGCGATCGGTATCGCAAAAATAAAGTAGCCAATTTGGCTTTCTTCTAAAGGACTTTTAAAGTGCGGTCAAAAAAGAAGGCATTTTATGTATAAAGGGATAACCTTATTAGAAACCTTGATTACGTTATTTATTTTAAGCTTAACGTTGGCGTTTGCATTGCCCAAATGGCAGAAAAACGATCCCAAATATTTTCTCGAAAAAGAGCAACAACGGCTTTATTTTTTCCTGCGAAATATTCAAGCGAGGGCAGAAAACTCATCGACGATTTGGTTTATTTTGGCCAATCGAGATACAGCAAATCAACGTTGGTGTATCACAGCCCAAGTAAAAAGCGATCATTTTTGTGATTGTTTTCATCCCCAGAATTGTCCTAAAAACCTTTATGCGCATTTTTACTATCCTTATTTTGAAGGAAAAACGATGCTGATAGGCCCTAAATTATATCCGTCAGAAGTGGCGGTGAAATTTAATGGGGCCAGAAATACCATGGAAACAAATTGTTTTATGTTACAGGCTGAAGAGCATCGAACATTGTTCTCTTTTTTCAATGTGGGCAGTATTAAATTAAAGTCTGATCAAGCGGCGAGTGCATGTACAAGATGAAACCTCTAAAAGGCGAAACATTGGTGAGCTTGTTGATTTCACTCGGCTTATCCGCTTTATTATTGTTATTGGTTGCACAATTTTATGCCCAAACTCAACAGCAAAATCAGCGTTTAATGTTACAACTCAAATTACAAGCGGAATTACAACGTACCATTCAACTCATTGGGAAAGATCTGCGTCGCGTAGGCTTTCGAGCCGCAAACCAAAAACTCATTGAAGATAATCTGGCTTTATTCGAATTAGACGAAAAGGGCACAGCAATAACCATTGCTCAAGCAGACAATGCACCATCAAATAGCTGTGTCTTATTTTTTTATGATTTGAATAGTAATGGTTGTATTGGTGAAAAATACACCAAAAATACCTGCGTAAACGGCGTTAAAAATGTGGCAAAAAATATCGAAAAAGAGCTATTTGGTTACAAACTTAACGGAAAAATGATCGAAACCAAACAAACTTATAAAAATGTGGTAAATGCGGATTGTCGCTCAGAAGAGTGTCAGCGAGCCTTAGCACAATCTACTTGTAACGCTGGTGGTGGATGGACAGATTTATTGGATGAAAAAGAGTTTGAGATTTCTCAATTACGTTTTGATTGGTTAAAGGCAGGGAAAGGGATTGAAATCAAACTCGTGGGAAATCTTGCAACACATAAGCATATTCACTATGAAACTTCGCTTGTGGTGCCTTTATTAAATCAAGAAGAATGATGATGAAAAAAGGGATGGTGACACTGACGGCACTGATTTTACTTTCGGGATTATTGGCATTGATCTTATTATTTGATGAACAGATCTTTGCGTTTTTTCGAGCTCAAATGAGTCAGCGAAAATATTATGTAGAACAAAGCCTGGCGTTACAGAAAATCAGTCAGCAGCAACAAACGCACATTTGCCAAAACTTGCCTTTAAATGGTGCTGAAAAAGTGAAACAAGTCTTTTTCGAGTCTTCAGGGGCAGAGGATAAAGTCGCCTATTCTGTTTGGTGTAAACGTGCAGAGTTATTTAAGAAATCGCCCACAAAAGGCATTAATGAAACTATGCTGCGAGATTTTATTTCCAGCGAAAAACAAGCTGATTTTCAACCGCACTTTGTGAAAGTAGATACGACTTTAACGGCTCAAAAAACACCACAAGTGTATTGGATAACGCAAAGCCAACTAGAAATTAAAGGGAATGTGAGTGGTATTCTGCTAGCAGAAGGAAATCTAACCTTAACCGGCAAAGGACGAATAAGCGGTGCAGTGATTACAGGTGGTTCGCTTAAGTTAGAGGAGGGCGTGACGGTGGCTTACGGTAAAGCCGTGGTGACAAAACTTGTACAAGAATATAGCCAATGGCGTTTGGTGGATAAAAGTTGGAGTGATTTAAGTGCGCAAGATCAAAGTGAATAATGGCATGTCGTTAATGTCACTTTTATTAGCCTTATCGATTTTCAGCGGGTTATTTTTGATTTTTAACCGATGGACGACTGAGCAACGGAAAAGTGCGGTCAGCATTTTTCAAGAATTTCAGGCGATTCAAATTGCTGAAAATCAGGCTCAACGTCAGTTTTTAGGCTTGTCTTGTGAAAATAGCGTACAACAAAATGGCATTCAATTTGCCATTCAGTGCAGTCATCATCAAGTGAATATACGCTATCCTCAAGGTGAATTTTTATTGAAAACCGAGTAAAATAACGCATTGTTTTTGCTTTCAAAAGGGCGTTACTTTGTTCGTTACTTATTATTCAAACCAACCGGAAATTCAAAAGGATATTTTAGTTTCGCTGTTGGAAAATTTACCGCAACATGATCCGTTTCAATCTGACATTGTGTTGGTGCAAAGTCCGGGTATGGCACAATGGTTGCAAATGGAAATTGCTAAAAAACGCGGCGTGGCAGCGAATTTCCAATTCCCCATGCCTTCCAGTTTTATTTGGAAACTTTACGCCGATAATTTGCCGAATGTTTCTACGCAAAACCCTTTTGAAAAAGATGCAACGTTATGGCGATTAATGCGATTAATCCCAACCTTTTTACAGCAAAAAGAATTTGAACCATTAAAAAAATATTTAGCGTCTTCACCTGCATCAGAACAGCAAAAACTTTATCAATTAAGCCTAAAAGTTGCCGATTTATTTGACCAATATCTCGTCTATCGTCCCGAATGGATTGCTGCATGGGAGGAAAATAACGATGAAAAGATCTTGGCTCAAATTAATCAGCAAAAGCAGGGGCTTTCGGCATTAAATTCTACCTTTCTTTCTCAAATTAAAGGCAATATTCACTGGCAGGGAATTTTATGGCGAGCCTTGGTGGATGATGTCCAACGTGATTTCGGTGGAAAAGCAAAACATCGTGCTGCACTCAATCAACAATTTTTAGCATTATGTCGTGATCCCAATGCGACACTCAACTTACCAGAACGTATTTTTATTTTTGGTATTCCAGCATTGCCAACGGTTTATCTCAATATTTTCCAAGGTATTTCAGCTAAAACAGACGTGCATTTATTCTTTAATAATCCATGTCAAGAATACTGGGGCGACTTGCGAGATCTGAGTAAATCCTATTTATTAGAAAGACAGCGTTTCGTGCAAGAAAGTGATGATGTGAAGCCTTTAATTTCAGCCGAGCAAGTGTCATGGGAACCTGCTGACCTTGATTACACCAATCAACAAGAAGAATTGTTCAGCGGGAATCCGCTTTTAGCCTCTTGGGGAAAAATGGGACGGGATTTTCTCTATCAATTAGTGCGTGATGAGGAGAATATTCAAGCCATTTCCCGTGATTACTATGCAGAACTCCCCGAAAAAACGTTGTTAGGGCAGATCCAAAATCAAATTTTGACGTTAAGTCATGGTGCATTAAATGTCGCGAAAAATGACCGCTCTTTGGTGATGAAATCTTGCCATAGCGCAATGCGAGAAGTTGAAGTGCTGCATGATTATTTGTTGGATTTATTCAATCAAAATCAGCATAAGCCAAAAGAAGAACAGATTACACCAAAAGATGTGGTGGTCATGGTGGCCGATGTTAACCAATATACGCCTTATATTCAGGCTGTCTTTGGTGCGAATAGTGCGGACGCACCTGTTATTCCGTTCTCAATTTCTGACAGTAAATTGTCTGAAAGTGATGTGATCGTGTCGAGCTATCTTTCTCTGTTAAATTTAAGAGAAAGTCAGTTTGGCGCAGAAGAGGTACTGGCTTTATTGGATATTCCCGCTATTCGTGAACGTTTTAATATTGCCCTTGCAGATCTCGAACAAATTCGCGAATGGGTGAAAGAATCGGGTATTCGCTTTGGTTTAGAAAAACAGCAGAATACATTAAATTTTAACGCGTGGCAGGCTGGACTTGAACGTATGACTTTAGGCTATGCGATGCGTGAAGAGCAAGGCGTTTGGCAAGACAGTCTTGGACTTGATAGTAGTTATGGATTAAAAGGACAGTTAGTCGGTGCGGTGAATCAATTTTTTACTGCCTTAAATAAATGGCATCAAGATTTGCAAAAGGCACACAATATTGAAAAATGGCGTGAAAAATTGACCGCACTTTTGACGGATTTCTTTGTGCAAAATGAAGAAACTGCGGATACCTTATTTTATATTCAAGATTGTATCAATGCCTTTGCCGATGATTTGCAGACCGTTAATTTTGAAGAAACTTTGCAAGCGGATGTGATTGCGGAAGTGATGTCTGCTCGTTTAGAAGAAACACCAAACAGCCTTCGTTTCTTAGCGGGGAAAGTGAATTTCTGCACACTTTTACCAATGCGTTCCATTCCTTTCAAAGTGGTGTGTTTGCTTGGGATGAATGAGGCGGATTACCCACGCAGTCATACCCCAAATAGTTTTGACTTAATGCAATATCATCATCAAAAAGGCGATCGTGTTCGTCGAGATGATGATCGTTACTTATTCCTTGAAGCCTTACTGGCCGCAAGATCCCATTTTTATGTGAGTTATGTGGGCTCTTCAATTATTGATAATCAACCCAAAGAGCCTTCAGTGTTAGTGAGCCAATTGATTGATTATATTAATCATTATTCAGAAAATAGCTTGAGAATTGAACAACATCCAATGACAGCGTTTAGTCCAAGTAATTTCCAACATGAAGGGAAAATTAACCGCTCTTTTGCAAAAAAATGGCTGCCGATTGCGCAATTCCAAGAAAGAAAATGTCATGAATTTGTTGTGCCGATGGGCGAAAATCAAGAGCCAATAACGGAAATTGAACTCGATCGTTTTGTGAGTTTTGTTGAAAATCCAGTGAAATTCTTTTTTGAAAAGCAGCTTGGCGTGTATTTCCGAGATGAAGATGATCGCATTGAAGAAAGTGAAAACTTCACGTTAAATGCTTTGGATCATTATCGCATGAGTAATGAGTTATTGCATTTAGAGGAAGCGCAATTTAACGATTATTTCGCCAAGCAGCGAGTGAAAGGCATTATGCCACGCGGCGAGTTTGCGGAAGTTTGTGCGCAATCCATTCGTGCTGATGTATTGGCTTTTAAAGAGAAAATTAAGGATTATTCTTCACCACACAGTGAGAGTGTCGATTTTGTGGTGGAAACGGCACAAGGCAATATTCGCTTGTTTGGCTATATGGAGCCATTATTTGGCGATGAAAATCAGATAATCGAATGGCGATTTGCAAAATATAAAGATCGTTATCGTATTCGCCCATGGCTTTATTATCTTATTCAACTGGCGACAAAAGAGAACGCACTGCCACCACGCATTATCGCTAAAGATAGGGATTTAACATTAAAAACAATAGAAAAATCAACCGCACTTGAGAAACTGAAAATGTATGTAGAGGCTTATTTACAAAGCCAGCAACAAATTCAGCTCATTCCAACGGAAAATATCGCGAAGTTTATTGAAAAAGATGAAAGTGCGGTCAATTTTGACAATGTTTTGACGAATATCGAATCCCTTGCGAAAGATGATAACTATGGTTATAGAAAAGCTGATCCTTATTGGGCGAGGGTGTGGGGCCAAACAGAACAATTTAAATCGCAGGATGGTCTTTTGCAGTTGGTGAAACAAACCACATCCTGGTTTGGAGAAATGTTGTCTTAAAGCAGATCTTCAGATCGAAAAGATCCTGGATTTTTGATAAGATACTGGCTTAAGAATAATTTTGAAAAGGATCTAAAATGCGTTGTCCGTTTTGTTCAACTGAAGAAACTAAGGTGATTGACAGCCGTTTGGTTTCTGATGGGTATCAAGTGCGTCGTCGTCGGGAATGCGGGAATTGTCATGAACGCTTTACCACCTTTGAAACGGCCGAATTAGTGGTGCCAAAAATTATTAAAAATGATGGGTCACGCGAGCCGTTTAATGAAGATAAATTGCGTAGCGGTATTCAACATGCATTAGAAAAACGCCCTGTAAGTTCGGATGATGTGGAAAAGGCCATTAGCCATATTATTATCCAATTACGCGCGACGGGTGAACGCGAAGTGCCAAGTCATC
>NZ_CALJRX010000305.1 GCF_937976265.1 uncultured Haemophilus sp. | reverse complement strand
AACGCTATCTTTATTAAATTTAGCCATTTGTTCTTGCTCTCCGACGTTTGATATTTGCTTGAACCACGATGTAGTCGAAAATTGGTGCAAATAAGTTTGCAAATAAAATCGCTAACATCATCCCTTCTGGATAAGCTGGGTTCACTGTACGAATTAATACAGCCATCACGCCAATTAACGCACCGTACCACCATTTACCCGTGTTGGTAAATGAAGCTGATACTGGGTCGGTTGCCATGAAGATCATACCAAGTGCAAAACCACCTAATACAAAGTGCCAATGCCAAGGCATTGAGAACATATGGTTAGAATCAGAACCGATTAAGTTAAATAAGGTTGCTGTACCAATCATACCGATCATGACACCAGCCATAATACGCCAAGAAGCAATACGGGTGAATACAATCACTGCACCACCGATTAATAACGCAAGCGTTGAAACCTCACCCATTGAACCAGGAATATTACCGATGAATGCATCCATCCAAGTAATAGGTTGACCGGTTACGTTGTGTTGTAATGCTGCTTGACCACCTTGAGACCATTGTGAAAGTGCGGTTGCTCCAGAGAAACCATCTACAGCAGTCCATACTAAGTCACCGGAAATTTGAGCCGGATAAGCGAAGAATAAGAATGCACGACCAGCAAGCGCAGGGTTCATAAAGTTACGACCTACACCACCGAAGATTTCTTTTGCTACTACGATACCAAAGCTGATACCAAGTGCCGCTTGCCATAATGGCAATGTTGGTGGAACGATTAATGCAAATAAAATGGTTGAAACGAACATCCCTTCATTTACTTCATGACCACGCACCACTGAGAACAATAATTCCCAAATTGTACAAACAGTAAATACCACTAAGTAAATTGGTAAGAAGAAGATCGCCCCTAACGCCATTTTTGAGCCCCAAGTTGCATTATTGGTTAAGTCTAAACCTAATGAACTTGCAAGCGCATAGTGCCAATCGTTAGCAATTAATTGATCTAAATTGCCTAATTGATTTAAGGCAGGGATCGCTTGGTTACCCACATTGTACATCCCATAGAAAATCGCAGGGAACAACGCAAGGAAAACCGTAATCATCATACGTTTTGAGTCTAACGCATCACGAACGTGCGTGTTTTTGTGCGTTACCGTACCTGGTGTATAAAGCAAGGTATAAATCGATTCAAAGATCGGATAAAGCTTGCTGTATTTACCGCCTGGTAAAAACGCGGGTTCCATTTTTTCAAAAAGATTTTTTAAACCCATTTTTAACCTTCCTTCTCAATCTTATCTAATACTTGACGCAAGATTGAACCGTATTCATATTTGCCCGGGCAAACGAAAGAACATAACGCTAAGTCTTCTTCATCTAATTCAAGACAACCTAACGCTTGCGCACCATCGGTATCGCCCACGATTAAATCACGTAATAATAATGTCGGTAAAATATCCAACGGCATCACGCGCTCATAACTACCGATTGGTACCATTGCACGCTCACCACCATTTTCTGCGGTAGTGAAGTTGAATAATTTCTTACCAAAGTGACCCAATACGGTACGGGTAATCGAATATTTGTTCGATTGTGGTGTGATCCAACCTAAGAACTCTTTCTCATTACCTTCTGCAATCACAGAAACTTGTAATGCATAACGACCTAAATAGTCATGAGCATCTTTTGCAGTTTGACCACAAAGAACAGAACCGGAAATCACACGGTTATTACCGTTTTTTAACTCACCCGCCGTTAATTGAGAAAGATTTGCACCGATAACGGTACGAACTAAACGAGGCTCTTTCACTTGCGGCCCCGCAAGAGAAATAATGCGTTCTACATAAAGTTCGCCCGTGGTGAATAATTTACCGACAGCAATCACATCTTGGTAATTAATGTGCCAGACGGTTTTATGAACGCCAACCGGATCGATAAAGTGAATATGTGTCCCCACTAAACCAGCAGGGTGAACACCACCAAAATCATGTACTTTTAGGTTAGGTAAATCTACGGTTGGGATATTACTATCACCCGCTTTACATAGATTTAATGGTTTATTTGGGAATAGACGACTTAATACCGTTAAACCGTCAATAAAATCTTGCCAATGCTCTTTTAACACCACCTCTGGATTTGCCGCCAAAGGATTGGTATCCATCGCATTTACAAACAGAGAAGAAGGTTCTGCATCTACGGCAGGCACTTTGCTGAACGGACGAGTGCGGAACGCTGTCCACAAACCGGATTCAACGAGGTTTTGTTTAACTTGTTCAGAAGAAAGCGTATTAAGCTCACCTGCGTTATATTTAGCGAAAGTAACTTGATCGTTACCTTGCACATCAATGACCACAGATTGTAATACACGTTTTTCGCCACGATTAATTACAGTGATAGTACCACTCGCAGGGGCTGTGAAAACCACTCC
>NZ_CALJRX010000304.1 GCF_937976265.1 uncultured Haemophilus sp. | reverse complement strand
AGTGAAGCGATATGAAAAAGCCATCTTGAAACACCCTGTTCAAGCATTGCTTGAGATTTTAAATTAGACCTAGGAAGAATATATGATTTGGAAAAAACACTTTACCCTTGAGCAGCTTAATGAAATGGGGAAACATTGTGCTGTTGGGCATTTAGGCATTGAAATCTCAGCTTATGGTGAAAACTGGATTGAGGCAAAAATGCCCGTTGATCATCGCACAACACAGCCTTTCGGCTTATTGCATGGTGGCGTGTCTGTGGCGTTGGCTGAAACCATTGGTTCATTGGCTGGATTTCTCTGTATAGAAGAAGGCCAAGTTGCCTTGGGATTAGATATCAACGCCAATCATCTTCGCCCAGTGAAAAAAGGTTTTGTTACCGCAAAGGCAACGCCAATTGCTTTAAGTCAAAATACCCATGTTTGGCAAATTGACATTCGCGATGAACAAGATAAACTTTGCTGCGTTTCTCGATTAACGCTTTCTATCAAACATTTATGACTACAACTCAAAAAATTGGCATCATTTTAGCCAATCTTGGTACGCCTGATGCCCCTCAACCCGCGGCGATCTCCCGTTATCTAGCAGATTTTTTAATGGATCCCCGCGTGGTCGATTTGCCTCGTTGGAAATGGTATCCCCTTTTAAAAGCCATTATTTTACCGATGCGTTCTAAACGCATTGCACAAAATTATCAATCTATTTGGACAGAACAAGGCTCTCCCCTGCTTGCCATTACAAAGCAACAACAAGCGGGTTTACAAGCTTATTTGACTGAACAAGGCATCAATGCACAAGTCGAAATTGCCATGACTTACGGCAATCCTTCGATGCAAAGTGCGGTCAAAAATTTACTTAAAAATGATGTAGAACGCATGATTGTGTTGCCACTTTATCCACAATATTCCAGCACCACAACAGGCGCATTAATCGATGCGTTTAATCGTGCCATTGCACAAGAACGTAATATTGTGCCTTTTGAGTTTATTCATTCTTATCATCTTGATGAAAACTACATTAATGCGTTGGTGGATTCCATTAAAGTGCGGTTAAAACCCGATGAGTTTTTGCTCTTTTCTTATCATGGCATTCCATTACGTTATGAGAATATGGGCGATTATTATCGTCAGCATTGTAAACAAACCACCATTGCCATTGTGGATAAACTTGGTTTAACCGAAAACCAATGGAATATGACGTTCCAATCTCGTTTTGGCCGAGAAGAATGGTTACAACCTTATACCGA
>NZ_CALJRX010000303.1 GCF_937976265.1 uncultured Haemophilus sp. | reverse complement strand
GTAGTTTTTATCAAAGAGATTTGATACACCCGCTTCTAAACTTAATCCTGAAACAGGTTCATAGATTAATTTCGCATTGCTGTTTCCAAAACCAGACAGTTTCACGGTTTCACCACCATCTAAATAATAACGCCCATGTTTCGCTTCTTGGCTCACATAAAGTGAAAGATTTGGCAGCATTTTCCAATCAACAAATGCAAAGAATTTATGTTTTGGCACATTCTTCACAATGAGATCTTGGGTTTTATTTTTTGCATGGGTATAGGTGTAGTTTGCACCTAACGTTAAATTATCTGTTGCAAACAGGTTCACGGCTAGTTCAACACCTTTAAAGGCTTCTTTGCCCACATTTTGATATTGATTGAGCTTTTTGCTAATAGCGACTTCTTCAATCGCATCTTTTACTTCAGAGTAGAAAAGTGCGCTATCCACTCTTAACCAATCGCCAAAGGTATGCATATAGCTGGCTTCGTAGTGATAGGCAGTTTCTGGGCTTAAAAACGGATTCGGCTCAGTACGCCCAAATCGGCGAGAATAACGTTCTTTCATTGTGGCAAAGCGTGTTTTCTTCGCAAAACTCAGTGCAAATTCATCATTTTCAGTGAAATGATGGGCAAGTTTGATTTGGTAATTAAATGCATGTTTATTACCGATATCAAATGGACAAATCTCATTTTTTTGGTGAGTTGATGCACATTGTTTTTCAAATTTTTCTGCTCGGTTAGCATCGCGTTTGTCGTAGCTGATACCTGTAATCAGAGAGGTTTGCTCATTAAAACGATGGGTATTTTCTAAGCCAAAGCTGTAAGTACGATCTTTATCGACAGCGATTGGTTCATCATCATTATGTTCGCGATGCACGTCATATTTAATGAGAGTAGAGAATTTTAAGTGGTCTTTGGAGGTTAAATCGCCACCTAAATCAAAGCCTGCACCGTAGGAATAATCACGGTAATAGCTATTAAAGCTCGATTTTTTCTTTTGAGTACTAAATGTGGCGTCATCAAAAGCACGTAAGTCATTTTTAAAGGTGTCGTAAAATGCTTTCGTGTTCAACGTGAGATTATGGGCACCAAATTCAGTATGTGAAAGGAAATAGATACTGTCTTTATCCCATATCGGCCAGCGCCAGTAGCGTTCAAAGCTATCAGCGCCAGAATAGAACGGCGATTCTTTGGTACCTTTTTGTGTGGAGAACGCCAGTGCGTATTCATCATGCTCATTTGGTGTATAAGCGACTTTCAAACTTAGTTTTTTATCACGTTGTTTAGAATTTTCTGCTCGGCCACCATCATCCCCTTTGGGATTTATTTGTTGATAATGATGAGAAAGTTGTAAGCCTTGTTTTTCAACAAAAGAACCACTTATTTGCGCATAAAATAATTCTTGTTTAGTCCCTAAATTAAAATCAGTTTTATTGGTTGCTGTACCGCCACTTTTACCATGCGAAAAACCGTAGCCAATAGAACCTTCGAAAGGTTTAGTTGGTTTTTGAGAAATTAAATTCACTGCGCCACCCATGGTGTTTGCACCATAAAGCACAGAGCTTGCGCCTTTAGAAATATCAATACGAGATAAATCAAAGGTGGTAAAACGACCTAAGTCCATTTCGCCATCATAAGGGACATAAACAGGAATACCATCCATAAATACGGGTACGCGGCGAGCATTAAAACCACGTACTAATAAGTTGTATTCGTTGCGTGCGCCACCATGTTCGACAAACACACCTGGTGTGCTTTTTGCTACATCAGACACACGATCTTGGTTGTTTTTTTGTAATTCAGCTTGATCAATACGCACGGTGCTGAGATCACTCGCTTTTTCACCGATGACTTCAATTTGACCAAGAGTAAATACATTCTCGGCATAAGCAGGCAAGCAAGCCAAACTAATGGCGATGCAAAGCAGTTTCTTTTCCATTGGAACATCCTTTTAGGTTAGGTTTGAAACGTAACTTCAATGCAATGGTGATCGCAGCGAAAATCTTCTCATCATTATGGGGGAAATTTTCTCGTAAAGTGCGGTTAGAATCGCTGAAGTTTATTTTTCCGTTAGCTAATTCTGTGAGTAAAATCGAAGGGGTAAGTTGAAGTTGCTCCGCAATTTGTAGAATTGAAAAGTGCTCAAACGTCATGATCAAACGATCTAAATTGCAATAGGTGGGATAGCGGTTATGAGACACCAAATCGGTAAATTGTTGCACAATTTTGACCGCTTTATTTTTACGATTGAAGAAGTGTAAAGCTACACCCAAAATAAACAGTAAAGCAGAACCTAAATGCAACTGAAAGATGCCTTGAATGGGCCACTGGAAGTAAATCCCTAAGCCGCTGAACAATATTCCAGCCAATCCTGCAATGAGCATACAAAGTAAGCAAAACTTATAAATCACATCCCATTTCATTTTTTCACCTTTAGCTATGAATAATAAATGTTATATAATAAAAAACATAACGAAAACATTCTATCAAACTTTATTTGTTATGTTAAAAGATATATAGCATTAAGATGGAATGAATCAATTCGAGCCGTAAAATAAGGAGACAAAATGAAAAAATGGTTAAGCGTTGTACTATCACTTTGTGTAGCAATGGGGGCATTAGCAGAAGAAAACGCTTATCTGGCAGGGGAATTGTCACAGTCCGCTAAAATTGAAAAAGTGCTAAGTGCAGGTAATCCGGCTGATGTGTTATTGCTTTCAAGTGCACCGAATAAATTGTTGGGGTTGGCGGGATTTAATATGGAAAAACGCGGAAAACTGTTTCCTGTAGCACTGCAATCTTTACCAACCTTAGGGAAAATAGCTGGAAAAGGCAGCACGCTTTCGCCAGAGAAAATTGTGGCATTACAACCGAATTTAATTATTGATGTGGGTAATGTTACGCCAAACTATATCGATCAAGCAAAGCGCACTTTTGAGCAAACGGGCGTGCCTTATTTATTGTTAGATGGCAAACTCAGTGAAACACCGACTACCTTACGTTATTTAGGCAAAGTATTAGGTGTAGAAAACGTAACTGAACCTCAAGCGAAGTATGCAGAAGAAACCCTTAAACAAGCGGTCGAAAATGCTTCGAAATTTACTAAAACCTTCTATTTGGCTCGTAGTGCAGATGGCTTACAAACCGGACAAAAAGGCTCCATTCATACGGAAGCCATTGAAATCGTCGGTTTAAAAAACGTGGTAGAAGGCGATCATAAAGGGCTAACACAGGTTTCGATGGAGCAACTTTTATTATGGAATCCTGATGTGATTTTTAGCCAATATCCTGAGTTTTTGCAAACCTTAAAAGATAATCCGCAATGGCAACAATTAAGTGCGGTCAAAAATGGACAAGTTTTTTTAATTCCGAATAATCCATTTGGTTGGTTAGATTCGCCACCTAGTGTGAATCGTTTGCTTGGAGTACGTTGGGTCTCTCATTTAGTCAGCGGTAAACCTATTGCTGAATTTGCAAAAGAAGTACAAACGTTTTATCACTTGTTCTATCAGATTGAATTAACCGCAGAACAAGCGGCTCAATTGCTACATGATGTGAAATAGCTATGCCGTATTTTGTTCAGCGTAACCCGAAAGTATTTTTCACTTTGCTGGTGCTTTTGTTAGTCGGCACCATTTTGCTCTCGTTGAACGTGGGGAAATTTCCGATTTCTCCACTTCAACTAGGGCAAGCGATTCGTTGTGTCTTTGACACAGAATGCCAAACGCCATCTTCCGTTGAAACGGTGCTTTGGCATATTCGCACACCACGTATTTTAGTGGCGTGTTTAGTGGGAGCAGCACTGGCTGCAGCGGGGGCGACTTATCAGGGGATGTTTAAAAATCCGTTGGTTTCTCCCGATATCTTAGGTGTTTCAAGCGGTGCAGGACTAGGTGCATCACTGGCAATTTTCTACAATTTACCGATGTTTTACGTGCAGCTTTTTGCTTTTACTGGCGGTATCTTGGCTGTGCTGTGTGTTTCTATGGTCGCATCACGAAGCCGTAATCAAGACCCAATTTTAGTTTTAGTGCTTTCAGGGATTGCTATCGGTTCATTACTCGGCGCGGGTATTTCACTGTTAAAAATTCTAGCCGATCCTTTCACCCAATTACCTTCGATTACCTTTTGGCTATTAGGTAGTTTCACGGCTGTCGGCGTGAAAGAATTAAGTCAACTTGCCCCTATTTTAATACTTGGTATTCTGCCACTTTTCTTATTACGCTGGCGCTTAAATCTACTTGCTTTAGAAGAAGATGAAGCCAAAAGCCTTGGCATTCCAATTCAACGCACTCGCTATATTTTGATCATTTTCACCACGCTTTGCACTGCAAGTGCGGTCTCAATTACAGGCATTATTGGCTGGGTTGGCTTGCTTGTGCCACATATTGCTCGATTGCTAGTGGGGGCCAATTTTATTTTGTTATTACCCACCTCATTATTGCTTGGCGCGAGTTTCTTACTTTTAACCGACACGCTCGCCCGCACGGTTGCGAGCATTGAATTGCCAATAGGGATTTTAACTTCTGCTTGTGGCGCACCGTTTTTCCTCTATTTATTGCTGAGAGGGCGAAAATGAATTTAATTGAAACCCAACAGCTCACCATTGGCTATGGCAATAAACCGTTGTTAGACAACATCAATTTTGCTCTGAAACCTCGACAAATTTGTTGTTTGCTTGGCGCGAATGGAGCGGGGAAAAGTACTTTCTTAAAAACCTTACTTGGTTTGCAACCTGCACTCAATGGGCAAATTCTCTTTCAAAATAGACCGCTCGCAACCTATTCTGCAACCGAACTAGCTCGTGAAATTGCTTATGTACCACAAGCACATGCTCAACTTTTCCCATTTCTTGTGCAAGATATGGTATTGATGGGGCGTTCTGCTTATTTGAAATGGTATCAAACACCGAAAGCTGAAGATAAAGATCTTGCCCTTTCTGCCTTAGACGAATTACAAATCACACATCTTGCCAAACGTTATTACCACGAACTTAGCGGTGGCGAAAAACAGCTTGTGCTTATTGCTCGAGCCATTGCTCAACAGGCAAAATTGCTGATTATGGACGAACCGACCGCCAGCCTTGATTTTGGTAATCAAATTCGAGTATTGGAAAAAATTAAGCAATTACAGCATCAAAATATAGCCTTATTGATTACCACGCATAACCCTCAACAAGCGGCCTATTTAGCCGAGAATATTGCGATGCTCGATCAAGAATTTGGTTTCCAACAAGGTGAGAAAAGTGAATTAATGACGCTTGAAAACCTCGCCAAAATTTACCGCACTTCAGTTCAGGAATTGCAAAAACATCTCAACATTTAAGGATAAACTATGATTTATTTCTCAGACAAAGAACTCGATGATCTTTTATTAGAAGATATTTATCGAGGTGATTTAACCACTCATGCATTAGGGGTGGAAAAAGTCCCAGCAAAAATTGAATTTAAACGTAAAAATGCGGGTATTGTTGCGGGTATTTCAGTGGCTGAACGGTTACTTAAAAAGTTAGACGTAATCCCACAGGTGTATGTGACTGAAGGAGAATTCGTTGAAGCCGGCACTGTACTGCTAAGTGCGGTTGATTCTGCAGATAAATTACAGCAAGCGTGGAAAGTGGTGCAGCTTGTTTTGGAATGGTCTTGTGGTGTGGCGCAATATACGGCAGAGATGATTGCCAATGCGAAAGCCATTAACCCGAATGCGGTGGTGGCGTGCACCCGTAAAAGCATCCC
>NZ_CALJRX010000302.1 GCF_937976265.1 uncultured Haemophilus sp. | reverse complement strand
GCCGGTAACGAGTACGACCAATATGATCAGAAGTTATTAATTTAAGGGGATAACATGACAACCGAAAATCCGGCGATGCCGACGAGAAAGAAGAAATCATTCTGGAAGAAAATGAAACCACTTTTTAGTCTAACAGTGTTGATTCCAACAGCTTTTTCGGCCGTATATTTTGGACTGTTTGCGTCCGATGTTTATGTGTCAGAATCAAGCTTTGTTGTGCGTTCGCCGCATAGCCAATCTTCTTTAAGTGGCGTTGGAGCATTATTACAAAGTACAGGTTTTTCACGTTCACAAGATGATACTTATTCCGTACAAGAGTATATGCGTTCACGTACAGCATTAGCAGAGCTAGAACAAAATTTACCCCTTCGTGATTTTTATTCAGAAAAAGGGGATTTATTAAGCCGTTTTAACGGATTTGGATTCAATGATACTCAAGAGGCATTTTATCGTTATTTTAGAGAGCGTTTGAGTGTTGATGTGGATTCTATTTCTGGCATTGCGACATTACGTGTGCGAGCTTTTAATGCTGAAGAAGGTTATCAAATCAATGAACGCTTATTAAAAGAAGGTGAATCATTAATCAATCGATTAAATGAGCGCGCAAGAAAAGACACTATTGAGTTTGCTGAACAAGCAGTGGTTGAAGCGGAGAAAAATGTAAATGAAACAGCTCATGCGTTAAGCCAATATCGTATCAAAAATAAAATTTTTGATTTACCTGCTCAATCTGGCGTGCAAATGTCATTAATTTCAACGTTGAAAAGTGAATTGATTCGAGTTGAAACTCAACTAGCTCAATTAGTTTCGATCACTCCTGATAACCCGCAAGTTCCCGCATTGCAAATGCGTCAAAAAAGTTTGAAAAAAGAAATTGATGAACAGATTCGTCAATTATCAGGGAATGGTAATTCTGCTGCAACACAAACAGCAGATTATCAACGTTTAGTATTGGACAATGAGCTAGCACAACAGCAACTAACCGCAGCAATGACTTCTTTGCAAAATACGCGTGGTGAGGCTGATCGACAACAACTTTATTTGGAAGTCATTAGCCAACCAAGCAAGCCAGACTGGGCACTAGAGCCAAGTCGTATCTATAATATTATTGCCACTTTTCTTATTGGCTTAATGTTATATGGTGTATTGAGCTTACTCATCGCGAGCATAAGAGAGCATAAAAACTAATGCAATATGGTGATCAAACAACGTTTAAACAGTCATTAACTATCCAAGGTCGAGTGATTAACGCATTACTCATGCGTGAAATAATCACCCGTTATGGGCGTCAAAATATTGGCTTTTTATGGCTATTTGTTGAGCCTTTGCTTATGACTTTCTTTATTGTGATGATGTGGAAATTTATTCGTGCAGATAAATTTTCTACATTGAATATGATTGCGTTTGTCATGACAGGCTATCCGATGGCAATGATGTGGAGAAATGCCTCTAATCGTGCTATTGGTTCAATTTCTGCAAACTTGAGTTTACTTTATCACCGAAATGTTCGAGTGCTCGACACTATTTTTACTCGTGTGTTGCTTGAAGTTGCAGGCGCTTCAATTGCTCAAATTCTTTTCATGGCAATTTTGGTAATGATTAATTGGATTGATGCGCCACACGATGTGCTTTATATGTTAATTGCTTGGTTCTTAATGGCGCTATTTGCTTTCGGATTAGGCTTAATCATTTGTGCTATTGCCCAGCAATTTGATGTGTTCGGTAAAATTTGGGGAACACTAAGCTTTGTGTTATTACCAATTTCTGGTGCATTTTTCTTTGTTCATAACTTACCAGAACAAGCGCAATCAATTGCACTTTGGTTTCCAATGATTCATGGTACAGAAATGTTTCGCCATGGCTATTTTGGCGACACCGTGGTCACTTATGAAAGTATAGGATTTTTAGCCGTCAGTGATTTGGCTTTGTTATTGATTGGCTTGGTGATGGTTAAAAACTTCAGTAAAGGGATTGAGCCGCAATGATTCGTGTGAATAATGTGTGTAAAAAATATCACACTAATAGTGGTTGGAAAACGGTACTAAAAGATATCAATTTTGAACTTAAAAAAGGTGAGAAAATTGGGATTCTAGGTCGGAATGGTGCGGGGAAATCAACTCTCATTCGCTTGATTAGTGGCGTTGAACCACCTACAAGCGGAACCATTGAGCGCTCGATGAGTATTTCTTGGCCATTAGCTTTTAGTGGCGCATTTCAGGGGAGCTTAACCGGTATGGATAACCTGCGTTTTATCTGCCGTTTATATGATGTTGATCCTGAATATGTCACTCGTTTTACAAAAGAATTTTCTGAATTAGGCGATTATCTGTATGAGCCAGTGAAGAAATATTCTTCCGGGATGAAAGCTCGACTTGCATTCGCCCTTTCTCTTTCTGTTGAATTTGATTGTTACTTAATTGATGAAGTTATTGCGGTAGGGGATTCGCGATTTGCAGAGAAATGTAAGTATGAGTTATTTGAAAAGCGCAAAGATCGTTCAATTATTTTGGTTTCACACAGTCCCAGTGCAATGAGAACTTATTGTGATAATGCGGTGGTATTGGAAAATGGCATCATGCATCATTTTGAAGATATGGACAAAGCATATCAATACTACAATGAAACG
>NZ_CALJRX010000301.1 GCF_937976265.1 uncultured Haemophilus sp. | reverse complement strand
TCATTAAAGCAAAAGTGCGGTCAGAAATTGATATATTTTTCTGGCCGCACTTTTTAATTTATCGCTCTCTTAATGCCTGTTTCATTCGTGTAATCGGTTTAGTTAGATATTGAAACACGGTTTTCTCACCAGTTTTTACATCTACTGTTGCAACCATCCCCGGAATAATTGGCATTTCGTTACCGTTCTTATCAACAAGATGGCTCCCCGATGTTTGCACCAAAATGCGATAATACACGTTATTCATATTTAGCTTTAATTCACTAGCATTACGTTTTTCATCGCTTAATGTATCGGGACTGATTAATATTACTTCACCTTGTAATCCACCGTAGATTGCATAATCGTAAGCTGTAAGTTTTACTAATGCAGGCAAACCTGGTCGGATAAACGCAACATCATTTGGACGAATATACGCTTCGACTAATAGATTGTCTTCTATTGGTACGATTTCAAGGATATCTTGACCTGCATTCACGACGCCACCAATAGTATTTATACGAATATTTTTCACAATACCTTTCATTGGTGCACGAATTTGTGAGCGCTCAACAGGGTCTGCTCGCATTGCCATATTTTCTTTAGCTTGAGCAAGTTCAGCCTCTGCTTTGACCAACTCGTTGCTTGCATCGGTGGTGTATCGATTTTGACGTTCTGTAATTTGCGAAGATAAATCATGAGAATCTTTTTGCATACGCAAAAGGTCTAGTTGAGACATGACACCTCGTTTTACCATCGGTGCCGTAATCGCAATTTGTTGGTCGAGAGCTGCCTTACTTTTTCTTAAACCAGAAACTTGTTCTTCCATTGCTTTACGGCGGGAAGAATAAGCGGCTTCTTCACGTTTTTTTAATTCATCCGAAATATGTTCTGGGAAAATTAATTTTGTGTTATAAGCTTCAGCTTGCAAACGTGCAACCATTGCTTCTAGATTCTCTACTTTAGCTTGGCTTTCTCTTAAAATAGCAGAGCTCCGAGTATCATCTAGTTTTAAGAGAATTTGCCCTTTTTCAACAGTGTCTCCTTCTTTAACTAGCATTTCTTGAATTGTGCCAGGATCTAAACTTTGCACAATTTGCTCACGGCTACTTGGAATAATTCTTCCCTGGCCTTGTGCAACTTCTTCAAGTGGACTGAAATAAGCCCAAATGATAAAGACGATAATAAAGGCCAAGAATAAGCTAATGATTGAAAAATATCCTGTATGTTTTTCAGATTGTAAGGCCGCATTTAAATCATTAATCAGCTTTAAATCCTCTTGATTGATATTTTCTTTTTGCTGATTTGACATATTATTTACCTTTTTCCTCTTGTGTATTGGTCGTGTTTTTTTCTGTTTTATGCTCTGCTTTTTGAGCTTGACGTTCTTCGTTTTCGCGTAATTTTGCAATCACGGCATCACGGGGACCATCAATGACAACTCGGCCATTATCTACGACGACAACACGATTAACCATTGGTAGCACTTGTAAGCGATGAGTTACAACGACGAGAGTTTTATCTCTTGCCCATTGTGCTAATACACCAAGTGCTTGTTGTTCGGTTTGCTCATCTAAACCCGTTGTAGGTTCATCTAACAATACCACACGTGGATGGCGTAGAGTTAAGCGAGCTAATGAAACAATTTGTTTTTGTCCACCTGAAAGTCCTAATCCATCTTCACCGAGTGGCATATCTAAACCTTTCGGATGGTTTCTAACGAGTTGGTCTAAATGGAAATTACGTAAAGCACCAAGTAATTCTTGGTCTGTTGAATAGCCATCCATCCTTGCTAAATCCAAGTTCTCACGTAATGTCCCAAGGAATAAGCGAGGGGATTGATTAAGTAAAGTGACTTTATCACGCAAGAAATTCGGATCAATCTGACGAATATCGACATTATCTAATAAAATATTCCCACCTGATGGTTCATATAAACCACTAGCTAATTTTAATAATGTACTTTTTCCACTACCAATTCTCCCTAAAATAGCGACTTTTTCACCAGGGCGAATAGTTAAATTGAGATTTGAGATAGCCGGTTGAGTATCCTTGCTATATTGAAATACAACATTGTTAAAAGTTAGTTGGCCTTGCACTTGATCAAGTGTTACATAAGAACGTTCTGGATCCCGTTCAATAGGTCTTTCGACAATGGCATTGACACCTTTAAGAGCATTTTTAGCTTGTTGGAAACGAATAGCTAATCCTGCAATTTTACCAAGAGATGAGAGAGCACGGCCTGAAAGAATGACCGATGCAATTACTGCCCCCATGGTAATTCGAGCTTCAACGACATCATCATGAATTAAATAGGTACCTAGTACAACTAAACCCACAGTATTTAATTGCTGTAATCCAACGGTGAAGTTAGAAACAAATTCATTGATCTTTTTGACTTTCATTGAGCTTGTTGCGGTTAAAGCATTGAGTCTATCCCAGCGTTGCTGTGCCCAATTGGTTGCATTATTTACTTTTAATGTTTCAATGCCTTCAACGGCTTCAACGGCTAAACCTTGTCTTTGAGAAGCTTCTTTCATGCTTTCATTTACGCGTTTTGCCAAAGTGGGTTGTACCGCAAAAGAAATGAGCAGAACTAAGGCACAGGTTACCGCTGGCACAATGACTAACTTCCCTCCAATGACAAACATCACAAAAAGGAAAAGCAACAAGAATGGCGCATCAACTAATACCAACAAGCTTGCACTCGTCATAAATTCACGTACAGCTTCAAAATCACGCAGGTTATTCGCATAAGAGCCCGATGAAATTGGGCGTTCAATTAAACGTAGCGCCATTACTCGTCTGAAAAGTGCAGAACTTATTATCAAGTCGGCTTTTTTGCCTGCGATATCGGTTAAATGTGACCGTATCATTTTAGCAATAAATTCAAAGACAATGGCTATAAATACACCGATGCTTAATACCCATAGTGTGGAATAGGCTTCATTTGGAATGACTCGGTCATATACGTTCATCACATAAAGCGAGCTAACCAATGCCAAAATATTAATTAAAAAAGAGGCAAGAATCACTTGATAATAATATTTCTTAAAACGTCCAATTACTTTCCAGAACCATGCCTTTGGTAAATGGTATTCTGGTAGTTCAGAACGGTGATCAGTAGTTAGCTTTGGTTTAATAAACCAACAGAACCCTAAGTATTTCGCTTCAAGATCTTTATGGCTGACTTCGTGAGCAGGCGAATCTCCTTGGCGAACGGTATAAATACGATCTTCGCCTCGACCTTTGACTTCACTGATCACTGCGGCTTCATCATTGTGCAAAATAATGACGGCTGGCATTGCTAGCGACGGGATTTCTAATAACTTACGGCGAGAAATATGATTTTCAAATCCGTAACTGCGAAGTACTTCAGCAAGAGACTGCAGATTGGCATTTAAATTTCTATCTCTTGCAACATTTGCAGCAAGAGCCTCTTCAGCAATAGGTTGATTGAGCAATTTTGTTGCAATGGCCAAATGTTTGATAATTGAATTCATAAAATCTATTTAAAAATTAGAAGTGACGGTTTGCATTAAAATCGGGTACTTTAGCCCATTTTGCCAAGCTGGCTTTGGCAAGCAAATAGGCAATAGCCGCATCACGGTAGTCATTTTGAGCTTCGACATAACTGGTTTCAGTAGCGGCTAATTCAGCATAAGAATCCAATACTTCCAAGAGTGTTCGTCTGGAAATATAGAATTGTTGTTCATAGTCTTGTGCCACTTGAGTTTGTGTCGAGATAAGTGATTTGGCAATTTTTGCGCGGCGTTCGCTTTGCTTCATATCCACCTTCGCTGTTTCAGCGCGTTCTTCAATATCTCGCAATAATTCATGTGAACGTGCTTTGGCTGAAAGCACCACAGCACGGCTTTTTTCTGCAGCATAATCTACAGGTTTGTTATATAAATCCCAAGACATGGTTAAGGCAATACTTCTATCACGGCGAGTCGCACTGCCTTCTAGATTAATAGAAGGATATTTTGATGCTTTAGTGACTTCTGCATCTGATAAGGCACTGTTATATTCTGCCTCTTGAGCTTTAAAACTTGGATGATTATTAGCTTGCACCTTATCAAATAAAGCAATGAGTTGAGCGGCATTTTGTTTATTAAATGGGTCAACAATATCTTTTTCTGTAAGCCGCTTAGAGGTGTATTTACTTAATTTACTTAAGTTTACTGATAATGTTTTTTCTAAGTTTGCTTCTGTTGATTGCGCTTGCAAATAGCGAGATTGGGCTTGTGCAATTTCAGAACGACGACCTTCATCATATTGATTGATTACTTTTAAATCAGCTAAGAATTTTTCATGGCGACGGATATTCTTTTTCGCAATCGCGATAGATTCTTTTGCACGAAGTGCGGTCAGATAAAGCGTACTTATTGTGTTCGCAAGTTCCTCACGTGTTTCATAGTATTTATATTGGAAATATTCCATTTTATATTTATCACGCTCAACCGCAGCTTGAATTCCTCCCCAAGCATATAGATTTAAACGGGATTTTACACCTACATCATCACGCATTTTTGAATTGGTTGAAGTATGTTGTTGTGCCAACACATTTTGCCCTGTTAAAGAAAGCGTCGGGTAGTGTCCGGCTTCGGATGCTTTCATGTCATTGTAAGCAGCTTCGGTATTAGCATTTGCTTCAACTAATGCAGGGTCCTGCTGAAGAGAATAGCGGAGAATGGAGGCTAAATCTTCAGCAAATACCGCTGAAGATTGAAGCGTACCAAGTAAACATAATGCAATAAATTTATTGTGAGTGAGTTTCATTGATTGGCTCCTTTGAGGAGTGGTAATTAGGTTCTTTGAGTCGCAAGATTATAGCTTAAATTAGGGGGGAAGGGCATTAAAAATGCAAATAATACATAAAAAATAAGGTGTATGCGTTTTTTGCGTCGAAAAAAAATAATTATTCTTTTGCTTGTTTTATGCGCTGTGCTGATTGTTTTTTTTATCGCCTTTAATTCCGCGCGTTCAAAAGGAATTTTATACGGTATAGATTTTTCGGGCGCTTATACCGATAGAAACGGTACGTTACTAAAGGTGTATCTTACCGGCGATGAAACGTACCGTATCTATAAAAGCGTTTCCGAATATCCGCTCGATTTTTTGGAAGCTTTGCTTTTGCAGGAAGATAAACGCTTTTTTTTGCATCACGGCGTAAATCCCGTATCTCTTATACGTGCCGCTCTGCAAACCTATGTAAAACGTTCAAAGCGTATCGGGGCTTCGACGATTACGATGCAGACGGCAAAATTGAAATACCGCCTGTACACGCGAAGCATTCCCGGAAAACTCGCGCAGATTTTTTTAGCGCTCCGTCTCGAAGTTCTGTATTCGAAACAGGAC
>NZ_CALJRX010000300.1 GCF_937976265.1 uncultured Haemophilus sp. | reverse complement strand
ATGCAACTAAATTCAACTGAAATTAGTGAATTGATTAAAAAACGCATCGCTCAATTTGACGTGGTGAGCGAAGCCCGTAATACAGGGACAATTGTTTCTGTAAGCGACGGGATTATTCGTATTCATGGCTTAAGCGATGTGATGCAAGGCGAAATGATCGCCTTACCGGGCAACCGTTACGCAATGGCACTTAACCTTGAACGTGATTCTGTTGGTGCGGTAGTAATGGGTCCTTACGCAGACTTAGCGGAAGGTATGGAAGTACAATGTACTGGCCGTATTCTTGAAGTACCAGTTGGTCGTGGTTTATTAGGTCGTGTGGTAAATACACTTGGTCAGCCAATCGATGGTAAAGGCGAAATTGAAAATGATGGTTTCTCTCCTGTTGAAGTTATTGCGCCAGGTGTTATCGATCGTAAATCTGTTGATCAGCCTGTGCAAACCGGTTATAAAGCGGTTGACTCCATGGTTCCAATCGGTCGTGGTCAACGTGAGTTAATCATCGGTGACCGTCAAACTGGTAAAACAGCATTAGCAATCGACGCAATCATTAACCAACGTGATTCAGGTATTAAATGTATCTATGTCGCAATCGGTCAAAAAGCTTCGACTATTGCAAACGTAGTGCGTAAATTAGAAGAGCACGGTGCGCTTGAAAACACTATTGTTGTTGCGGCATCTGCATCTGAATCAGCTGCCTTACAATATTTAGCGCCTTATGCTGGTTGTGCAATGGGTGAATATTTCCGTGATCGCGGTGAAGATGCGTTAATCGTTTACGATGACTTATCAAAACAAGCCGTTGCTTATCGTCAAATTTCATTATTATTACGTCGTCCACCAGGTCGTGAAGCCTATCCAGGTGACGTATTCTATCTACACTCACGTTTACTTGAACGTGCTGCACGTGTAAATGAAGAATACGTAGAAAGATTTACTCAAGGCGCAGTAAAAGGAAAAACTGGTTCTTTAACCGCTCTTCCTATTATTGAAACTCAAGCGGGTGACGTTTCTGCATTCGTTCCAACCAACGTAATTTCGATTACCGATGGTCAGATTTTCTTAGAATCTAACTTATTTAACTCTGGTATTCGTCCAGCGGTAAACCCTGGTATTTCGGTATCTCGTGTGGGTGGTTCTGCACAAACTAAAGTAGTGAAAAAATTAGCGGGTGGTATCCGTACTGCATTAGCTCAATATCGTGAATTAGCAGCGTTTGCTCAGTTTGCATCTGACCTTGATGATGCAACCCGTAAACAACTTTCTCACGGTGAAAAAGTCACTGAATTATTGAAACAAAAACAATATGTACCGCTTAGCGTAGCAGAGCAATCTGTGTTGCTTTTCGCGGTTGAGTTTGGCTATTTAGAAGATGTGGAATTGCAAAAAATTGCAAGTTTTGAAGCCGCACTTTTAGATTACGCTCGCCGTAACCACAGCGAGTTTATGGCTGAATTGACCAAAACCGGTAATTACAATGATGAAGTTAAAGCATCATTAAAAACGATTTTGGATAACTTTAAAGCCAACAGCGCGTGGTAAAAGTAACGGAGAAATAAGATGGCAGGTGCAAAAGAGATAAAAACCAAGATTGCCAGTGTACAAAGTACACAAAAAATTACAAAGGCAATGGAAATGGTGGCGACCTCGAAAATGCGTAAAACGCAGGATCGTATGTCGGCTTCTCGTCCGTATTCTGAAACAATACGAAATGTTATCAGCCACGTCTCTAAAGCAACTGTTGGTTACAAACACCCATTTTTAGTTCAACGCGAAGTGAAAAAAGTCGGGGTCTTAGTGGTCTCGACTGACCGCGGAATGTGTGGCGGTTTAAACATTAACTTGTTTAAAACTGTGATGACAGAAATCAAACAATGGAAAGATAAAGGCGTTACTGTTGAGTTGGGCTTAATTGGCTCAAAAGGCATTAGCTTTTTCCGCACATTAGGATTACCTGTTCGTGCACAACTTTCCGGTTTGGGTGATAATCCGGCGATGGAAGATTTGATCGGGGTCGCAAACGACATGTTTGATGTCTATAAAGACGGTAAAGTAGATGCAGTTTATATTGCCTACAATAAATTCGTTAATACAATGGCACAAAAACCTGTTTATCAACAATTAATACCATTACCGGCATTAGAAACCGATAATTTAGAGCAAAGACAAAATACCTGGGATTACCTTTACGAGCCAGAGCCAAAAGTCTTATTAGACAGTTTGCTTACTCGTTATTTGGAATCACAAGTGTATCAATCTGTGGTAGATAACCTTGCTTCCGAGCAAGCTGCTAGAATGGTAGCAATGAAAGCAGCAACTGATAATGCAGGTAATTTAATCAATGACTTGCGATTAGTTTACAATAAAGCCCGTCAAGCAAGTATTACAAATGAATTAAACGAAATCGTCGCCGGCGCGGCAGCGATTTAATAAAAGAGGAACGGTAATGTCAGCAGGAAAAATTGTACAAATCATCGGTGCGGTGATTGACGTTGAATTCCCACAAGATGCAGTACCAAAAGTTTACGATGCATTAAAAGTTGAATCAGGTTTAACCCTTGAAGTTCAACAACAATTAGGTGGCGGTGTAGTTCGCTGTATCGCATTAGGTACATCTGACGGCTTAAAACGTGGCTTAAAAGTAGAAAATACGGGTAACCCGATTCAAGTGCCAGTTGGGACTAAAACGTTAGGCCGTATTATGAACGTATTGGGTGAACCAATTGATGAGCAAGGTGAAATTGGCGCGGAAGAAAGTTGGTCTATTCACCGTCCAGCACCAAGCTATGAAGAACAATCTAACAGTACGGAATTATTAGAAACTGGTATCAAAGTTATCGACTTAATTTGTCCATTTGCAAAAGGTGGTAAAGTGGGTCTATTCGGTGGTGCGGGTGTAGGTAAAACCGTTAACATGATGGAATTAATCCGTAACATCGCGATCGAGCACTCAGGTTACTCCGTATTTGCGGGTGTAGGTGAACGTACTCGTGAAGGTAATGACTTCTATCACGAGATGAAAGATTCTAACGTATTAGATAAAGTATCATTAGTTTACGGACAAATGAATGAGCCACCAGGTAACCGTTTACGTGTTGCGTTAACCGGTTTAACTATGGCTGAAAAATTCCGTGATGAAGGTCGTGATGTATTATTCTTCGTGGATAATATCTATCGTTATACCCTTGCTGGTACTGAAGTATCTGCGTTATTAGGTCGTATGCCATCTGCGGTAGGTTACCAACCGACATTAGCAGAAGAAATGGGTGTGTTACAAGAACGTATCACTTCAACCAAAACAGGTTCTATCACCTCTGTACAAGCGGTATACGTACCTGCGGATGACTTAACTGACCCATCTCCGGCAACAACCTTTGCGCACTTAGACTCAACAGTTGTATTAAGTCGTCAAATTGCGTCTTTAGGTATTTACCCTGCGGTTGACCCATTAGATTCAACTTCACGCCAATTAGACCCACTCGTTGTTGGTCAAGAGCACTATGATGTAGCGCGTGGCGTACAAGGTATCTTACAACGTTATAAAGAATTGAAAGATATTATCGCAATTCTTGGTATGGACGAGTTATCTGAAGATGACAAACTTGTGGTAGCACGTGCACGTAAAATTGAACGTTTCTTATCACAACCATTCTTCGTTGCTGAGGTATTCAACGGTACTCCAGGTAAATACGTTTCTTTAAAAGAAACTATCCGCGGCTTTAAAGGTATTTTAAACGGCGAATACGACCATATTCCAGAACAAGCGTTCTACATGGTCGGTACAATCGACGAAGCGCTAGAAAAAGCCAAAAATATGTAATCACTTCAAGTCATTTGAAGGAGAACAAAAATGGCGACATTTAA
>NZ_CALJRX010000299.1 GCF_937976265.1 uncultured Haemophilus sp. | reverse complement strand
ACCCTGTTGGCTGGGTTAAACATCCTGAATATTTCATCATGGTAGCGGGTGCGGCAGTATTAACGGTTTTTATTGCGCCCTTCATCAAACATTTTATGCGCTACTTTCGCACAATTTTCTTGGTGTTAGATGCCTTAGGATTAATCGTATATTCCATTATCGGTGCGAAAATTGCTATTGATATGGGCTATGGTTTTACCGTTACATCCATTGCAGCAACGGTGACGGGTGTATTTGGTGGTGTGTTGCGTGATTTACTTTGTAACCGCATTCCCCTTGTATTCCAAAAAGAACTTTACGCCAGTGTATCATTCTTCTCTGCTGTGATGTATATGGCATTACAACACATCCAATTAGATTATACACTTACGACTTTACTGACTTTACTCAGCGGTTTTTCACTGCGTTTACTTGCTGTTCGATTCGGCTGGGGCTTACCCGTTTTCGATTTCCAAGAGCAAGAAGATGAAACAAATGATAAATTACCGAAGAAAACGAAATAATTGATAGCAATTATATTCTATAAAAACGTGGTATTACATTTAGCTTATGATTAATTAAAAATAGAGAATTTTTTATGAAAAAGATTTATTTAGTTGGCACATCAGGTTACCCTAACTATGGTGATGAATTAATCCTGAAAAATTGGGTATCTTTTATTATAAAACAACACCCCAATGCCGAATTGTGGCTTGATGTTCCATTTCCAACTATTATTCAAACATATTTTCAACAAGGAAATATTAAAGTTACAAATACAATTTGGCGATTAATAAATGAATATTACCGTGAAGATCATTCTGATTTTTTTAATATTATCCAAGAAAAGCTATGTCATTTAGGAACTCCTCATTATGATTTATCATTGTTAAATCTACGTAACATCGATATTTTTCATATTATTGGTGGTGGTTATATAAATAAGATTTGGCCACATCACTTAGGTATTTTATATTCAGCCATTATACTAAAAAAACATTTCAATAGAAAAATATATGGTACTGGTCTAGGACTAATGCCCGCAATTACATCTTCAGAACATTATAAAGAACTAATAAAAAAATTTGATTATTTTGAAGTCCGTGATGCTGAAAGTGCAAAATTTTTAAATATTCAATTAGGATATGACGATGCTTATCTAAATAACTTTAATCAAAGATCAAATAATCCTGACTGGCAAGAGAGAATTCCTGATGTATTAATTTGCATACAAAATGATACAATTGATAAAGAGAAATTTAATACAGTAGTTCAAATAATTAGAGAACGGATTGTAGAACACCAGCAACAAGGCTTAATAATTGGTTATATAGAAGCAATACCTGGACAAGACCGAATTGCATTTGAATTATTACAAGATTTAATACAACCTCATTATTTTTTCAATGCGGCCGAAGTGATTACTTATGGCCTTCCTATTAAGGAAAATCAAATCTGGTACAGCACCCGATTTCATCATCATCTTGAAGCATCACTATTTGGATTAAAAGGCGTTGCGGTGAGTTTAAATCCCGGATATTACGATATTAAACATAATTCATTATTAAAAAATGGAACAGGTTGGGCAATTTGGTATGGAAATGATGTATTGCCATATCCAAATATAAATAGTGGATTTATTGAAAATATAAAAAAAATCACTCACAAAAAACAAGAAATAGCTAATATGATTTATTGCGAAGGTTCTTATGATATTTCTAACAGAGAGGGAGTTATCCCCCCCCATGAATAACATATCTACTAATTCACGTTTGACTTATAAAAGAAATTTATATAAAGCTCACCTGGAAAATGTTAGCATCAACAGGTAATCTTAAGCTACACCATATTTTTTGCAATAACAAGGGATTCGATATGTTAGAACAAATGGGCAAACAGGCCAAAGATGCAGCCTTTATTTTAGCGCAGTTAAACACCACTGAAAAAAATCATGCGCTCAGTATTATTGCAGATCAATTAGAACAGCAAGCCGAACGCATTCTTGCGGCGAACCAAAAAGATATTGAAATCGCGAAACAAAACGGTTTATCTGAAGCATTAATTGATCGCCTATTATTAACCGAGGATCGTCTAAAAGGCATTGCCAATGATGTGCGCCATGTGATTTCTCTTGCCGATCCTGTGGGTAAAATTATTGATGGGGGCACCTTAGATAGCGGATTAAAGATCGAACGTGTTCGTACACCGCTTGGCGTAATTGGTACCATTTACGAAGCACGTCCTAATGTAACCATTGATGTGGCAAGCCTTTGCTTAAAAACAGGTAATGCGGTGATTTTACGTGGAGGAAAAGAAACACAACATTCCAACCAAATTTTGGTGGAAGTGGTACAAAATGCCCTTGAACAGGCTGGCTTACCACGCCATGCAGTTCAAGCCATTACGGATCCGAATCGTGAACTTGTGATGCAACTGCTTAAATTGGATCGCTATGTGGATATGATTATTCCTCGTGGCGGTGCTGGTTTACATGAGCTTTGTAAACAACATTCTACCATTCCAGTGATTGTTGGTGGTGTAGGCGTTTGCCATCTTTTTGTAGAAGAAAGTGCTGACCAAGAAAAAGCCCTTGCGGTGATTGCGAATGCAAAATGCCAACGTCCAAGCACATGTAATACGCTGGAAACACTTTTAGTTCAGCGCTCGATTGCTGATGCTTTCCTACCCAAACTTGCAAAATATTTAGCCGAGAAAAAAGTGAAATTCCATGCAAAATCGACCGCACTTTCGATTCTTCAAGCTGCAAATGTCGATGTGCAAGAAGTGACTGAACAAGCACTACGCCAAGAATGGGGTTCACTCGATCTCAATGTTGTGGTGGTTGAAAATATGGATGCGGCAATTGCTCATATTCGTGAATATGGCACACAACATTCAGAAAGTATCTTGACGGAAAACCAACGATTAGCCACACAATTTATCAATCAAGTGGATGCAGCTGCCGTGTATGTGAATGCAAGTACTCGATTTACCGATGGCGGACAATTTGGTTTAGGTGCAGAAGTGGCGGTAAGTACCCAAAAACTTCACGCTCGCGGCCCAATGGGATTAGAAGCCTTAACCAGTTATAAATGGGTTTGTGTCGGCGATTACACTTCCCGTCAATAGTCTGTTCCATCCATAAAAAAACCGCACCTTGAAAGCATCAAAGTGCGGTTATTTTTTATCTCGTTTTTAGTATTTACCAAATAATTTCATCGCAGGTAAGACAATCGCACAAGCAATCGCGCCGACAATCACACCCACGACTAACGTCGCTACATTACCTAATAAGCCATCCACTAATTGATAATCAGCGAGCAAATGATGAATAAAATCCACATTATGTACGAAAATACCACCACCGACTAAGAACATCGCAAGCGTACCGATAAAACTAAGTAAACGCATAAATTTAGGCATAATCACTAAAATTGCGTTCCCGATTGACTTCGCCACACCACCTTTTTTGATAAGGTATAAACCGAAATCATCTGTTCTAACAATCAACGCAACCAAGCCATAAACAAAAATAGTAATCCCGATACCCACTACCGAAAGAGAAATGATACGTATCAGCAAGCTCGCTTCAGTTAATTCACCTAATGCAATAATGATAATTTCAGCAGAAAGAATAAAATCAGTACGAATTGCCCCTTTAATTTTAGCGGCTTCATTAAAAGTTGTTTTTTCTTCATGCTCTTCATGGGCAATAAATTTATGTAGAATTTTCTCTACACCTTCAAAACACAAATACGCCCCACCAATCATTAGAAGTGGCACGATCAACCAAGGTAAAAACGCAGAAAGCAGTAAAGCAATTGGAATTAAAATGACTTTATTGACTAACGATCCTTTGGTGACAGCCCAAACAATGGGTAATTCACGATCGGAAGATGCCCCTGTTACCTGATTAGCATTTAAGGCTAAATCATCGCCTACTACGCCAACGGTTTTCTTGGCTGCCATTTTGGTCATCAAGGCAACATCATCAAGAATCGATGCAATATCATCAATAAGAATAAAAAGAGAGCTAAATGCCATATTCTTTCCTTTATAAAATTAAAATTTAGAGAAATGAGTTTTAGACTGGTCGAATACTTTCCACATCCAACTTCGCATCAAACTCTTTTTGTAATAAAAGCAGTTTTTTATCTTGCTGTAAATCCGTACGTGCCTGTTCACGCAACTCTTGATAAACTTTTTTACGGTAATCCATCGGGGTTAAAACATCGGAATCTTCAACAAAAATCGACAATTTGACTGGTTTTTCATATAAACGTTCAAGATGTTCCACTAAATTTTTAATATTTCGATCTTGTTTTAAATGCGCTTTTTCAGAATGAAGCCCGAGTTGAATTTCATCTTCTGTTTGCGACTTAATGAAGCAATTTAATGCTAACTCTTTTGAAAAACCAATCACGCCTGAACGTTCAACGATATCCGTCCAGGGATCTTGTTTTTGCGTAATTTGAATAATTTTCTCACGCAATTCTGGTGTCACATCTTTCAACATCGCCTGTTTAATATCAGAAGGACGCACACCACTATCTACTTTGGCTAAATCCGGATTACTCCACTCCCAACGGTAGGTTTCCGCATCGAGAATTTCTTGCTCTTCGGCGTCCATTTCAACATTATCATCAATGGTATTTTCCACCGTTTCAATACCTTGCTTTAACTCGTCAGCTTGTTGAGTCATTGGATTTGGTTCCGCGGCTTTCGTTTGCGTAGCTTTCGGTGGTGTCATCTCTCGCACAGGAAGTGCGGTCATTTTTGGTGAATTTTTTTGCTCATCTAACTCTTGAAGATGATGCAAGGTTTCTTCCACTGCAGCTCGCTGTTCATCATGATGATGTTGGCGTTCTGATTGCTCAATTTTCGTTAATTGATTCAATGCTTCTAATGCCGCAAGGCTGGCTAAATTCAATGAAGACGTGGTTTGAGTGGAAACAGGTTGAGAAGGTGAAGAATGCACAACCGCCGCTTGAGCCATCGGCTTTTGCGCTTGTGCAGAATAATTTGCTTTGATGTTTTGCGACAGCACCGGCATATCCACATAACCAGAAACAGGCTGATTTTCAACCGCACTTTTCTGTGTATTTTGTTCAGGGGATAGCCCGCCTTGTTTAGGCGTTTGTGCTGCCGTAAGGAACTTTGGGTGGAATGCCAATGCCCTCAACAATGTCATTTCTGCACCAATTCGACGATTTGGTGCGGAGGCCAATTCTTTTCGACCTGATACAATCACTTGATAGAAAAATTGTACGTCTTCCGGTGAAATATGTTTGGCTAGAAAACCTAAGTGATCGTTTTCATCTGTGGCATTTTTAGCAAGCAACTGCATTAAGGCAATTTGATGCAATTTCTCAGCCGTTTCTGCCAATAACTCATCCCAATCGCCCGCTTTTTCTGCCACCGTTTGGATGGTTTTCATTAAACGCTCACCGTTACCTTGATGTAAGGCGTAAATGATTTCAATCGGCTGATCTTCATCTAATAGCCCAAGCATGGTATTCACCACATCGGTGGAAACTTTACCGTTGCCCATGGCTATCGCTTGATCCGTTAAACTTAAGCTATCACGAATACTGCCCTGTGCCGCTTTGGCTAATTTATCTAGTGCAGGCGCATCAAAAGGAATATTTTCGGCAGTAAGCACGCGATTAAGATGCGCTGAAATTTGCGGTTCATCTAATGCTTTAAGATGAAATTGCATACAACGGGATAAAATTGTAATCGGTAATTTTTGAGGATCCGTTGTAGCCAATAAGAATTTCACATATTCAGGTGGTTCTTCCAAGGTTTTTAACAACGCATTGAAAGAATGGCGAGAAAGCATATGGACTTCATCGATAAGATAGACTTTATAACGCCCTACTACCGGCTTATATTGCACATTGTCTAACAGCTCACGCGTATCTTCTACTTTGGTACGAGAAGCCGCATCGATTTCAATTAAATCAATAAAGTTGCCCGCTTCGATCGCTTTGCAGTTTTCACATTCACCACAAGGATCGGCAGTAATACCGTTTACACAATTCAAGCCTTTCGCAAATAAACGAGCAATGGAGGTTTTACCTACGCCACGAGTGCCGGAAAATAAATAAGCATGATGTAAACGGTTTTCTTTTAAACCGTTTTCCAAAGCAGTGAGTACATGGCTTTGCCCCACTACTTCAGAAAAGTTTTTTGGTCGCCATTTTCTGGCTAAAACTTGGTAGCTCATCGCATCTCTTTAAAAATTAATGGCCTTCAAAATTCACTAAGGTGTAGCAATCAATGCCTAAATCATGTAAGCGTTTTTCGCCCCCTAATTCTGGCAAATTAATCACAAAGGCAGCATGTTTCACTTCACCACCTAAACGCTGAACTAATTTCACGGTAGCTTCAACTGTACCGCCCGTTGCTAACAAGTCATCAATGATTAATACGTTATCACCTTGTGAAATGGCATCTGTGTGCAATTCAAGGGTGTCTTGACCATATTCTAACTGATAAGACTGTGCAATCACTTCACGAGGTAATTTGCCCGGTTTACGAACGGGGATAAATGGCAAGCCTAATGCTAATGCAACTGGTGCACCAAAAATAAATCCACGAGATTCGGTACCAATTACTTTTGTGAGTCCTTGATCTTTATACTTTTCAACGATCAAATCGATTGTGGCTTTAAAAGCCGCAGGCACTTCAAGTAAGCTCGTGATATCACGGAAAATAATGCCTTCTTTTGGATGATTTGGGATAGATTTGATAGAAGATTTGATTAATTCAAGTTGTTTGTTCATAAATAATTGCTCAAAAAAGAGTAAGAAAAAATCCTGTTTTTAGGCTCGCATTCTAGCATATAAAAATGCAAAAGTGCGGTGAATTTTGACCGCACTTTTGTAAATAAAATGAATTAATCTGGGTAAATATCTTCCCCGTCTTTTCGAGTGCGAAGAAGCTGTAAAATCCAGACATATTGTTCGGGTGTTGGCGTAACGAAATACTCAATTTCTTCGTTCATCGCACGGGCTGATTGCTCAGGATCGTCGCTTAATTGCATCGGTGGGCGAATTTCCATTTCATACTTCCCACTCTTGGCGTTATAGCGTGGGAACATCGGAATAACTACTGCTTTCGCTAATTTCGCCATTTTGTTTAAGCCTGGAAGTGTGGCTTTATAAGTGGCAAAGAAATCTACAAAAACACTTTGCTCAGCGCCAAAATCTTCATCAGGAAGATAATACCCCATTTGACCTTGTTTGATGTGTGCTAAAAACGGCTTAATACCATTTTGGCGTGCATGCATTTTTCCACCAAAACGCTGACGCACTAAGGTCCATAGCCAATCCACCAATGGATTTCGATGCGGATTATACATGGATGTCATCGGCATGCCGTGTGTATGCAAAATAATACCAGAGGCATCTATCGCCCAACCATGTGGTACCATCAAAATGATGTTATGCCCTTCGGCTTTCGCTT
>NZ_CALJRX010000298.1 GCF_937976265.1 uncultured Haemophilus sp. | reverse complement strand
TATTTTAGTTCGGCAAGCAAAGCAAAACGCGGCTATCAATTAGGCAGCAAACCACTTCTGATTGATTGGTTAAATAAATGGCGGGATTTCTTAAAAGAAGAACGTGAGGGAAGTGCGGTGGATTCTCATGAACAATTAAGTGCGGTCATGAAAATGGAGCAGCAATTGATTGAAGAGACCCTTTCATTCCCAACGGATGTATTTGCTTTCGATTTTATGAAAACTGTTGAACGTGTCGGCGCATTTTTCAATCTTTATCATTATTATGATGACAACAAAGCCTTGTTTGAAAAACTGGAAGAAAGTCAATCAGCTGAGTTATTAGCAAGTAATCAATTTTTCCTAAATGAAATTAAAGGTTTGATTACCTTTCATAGTGAGACAAAAGATAATGTTCAAACTATTGAAAAGTTAAAAGCCTTATTAAAGAGCCGTGCGTATTTTGAAAGAATGCTTGGCTTAATGATGTTGATGGCTTAAAAGAGATTCTCGAAAGGATAATAAAAATGGCAAAAGCTCCTAAAACCGCTTATGTATGTAATGATTGTGGTGCTGAATTTTCGCGCTGGCAAGGGCAATGTTCTGCCTGTAAAGCCTGGAATACGATTAGTGAAGTGCGGTTAATTTCAGCCTCAAATTCCACAAAAAATGATCGTTTTAGTGGTTATGCAGGAGAGACTCGCGCAAAAATCCAAACGCTTTCTGAAATTAGCTTACAAGAAACACCGCGTTTCACCAGTGGATTTAAGGAATTAGATCGCGTGTTAGGTGGCGGGATCGTGCCAGGGAGTGCCATTTTAATTGGTGGGCATCCAGGCGCGGGTAAAAGTACCTTGTTACTTCAAGTGATGTGCGGATTAGCGAAAAATATGACCGCACTTTATGTAACAGGGGAAGAGTCGCTCCAACAAGTGGCCATGCGAGCCAATCGCTTAAATTTGCCGACAGATAAATTAAATATGTTATCTGAAACATCGGTTGAGCAAATTTGTAATTTAGCGGATCAGCTGAAACCTCAAATTATCGTAGTAGACTCGATTCAGGTTATGCACCTTTCGGATATTCAATCCTCTCCAGGAAGTGTGGCACAGGTGCGTGAATGTGCCTCTTTCCTGACTCGTTATGCGAAAACCCGACAAGTTGCCATCATTATGGTTGGTCATGTCACAAAAGATGGCACCCTTGCGGGTCCGAAAGTATTGGAACATGCCATTGACTGTTCCTTATTACTAGAGGGTGAAGCGGATTCCCGTTTCCGTACGTTGCGTAGTCATAAAAACCGTTTTGGCGCAGTGAATGAGTTGGGCGTATTCGGTATGACAGAGCAAGGATTGCGCGAGGTGAAAAATCCATCGGCAATTTTCTTAAGTCGAGGCGATGAACAAACACCGGGTAGCTCGGTCATGGTTCTTTGGGAAGGCACTCGTCCGCTTTTAGTAGAAATTCAAGCACTGGTAGATCATTCCATGCTTGCTAATCCGCGTCGTGTGGCAGTAGGACTAGAACAAAATCGTTTAGCCTTATTGCTTGCGGTATTACATCGCCATGGTGGACTACAAATGTCGGATCAAGATGTTTTTGTGAATGTCGTTGGTGGGGTAAAAGTCGGGGAAACAGGCGCAGATCTTGCATTATTACTTGCATTAATTTCCAGTTTCCGTAATCGTCCATTACCACAAGATTTAGTTGTTTTTGGGGAAGTTGGGTTAGCAGGTGAAATTCGACCGGTAACCAGCGGTCAAGAACGCATTAGTGAAGCGGCAAAACATGGTTTTAAACGCGCGATTGTGCCTTTTGCCAATAAGCCGAAAAGTGCGGTTGAAAATATGGACGTTTTTACGGTGAAAAAACTCGCTGATGCACTTGCCATTTTGGATAATTTCTAAAAAAACGTTGTCCTATTGTTGTCTGATTACTGAAAGTTTTTGATAAATTAGATAGAATATGCGCCGTACATAAGGAAAGGTTATGGAAAAGAAATTAAATAAAGCGTTGGATAGCATTGACATCAAAATCTTAAATGAATTACAACGCAACGGTAAAATCTCTAATATCGATTTATCAAAGAAAGTGGGGTTGTCACCAACGCCTTGTTTAGAAAGGGTTAAACGTCTAGAAAAACAAGGTGTGATTATGGGCTATCGTGCATTATTAAATCCTGAATTACTGGATGCGCCTTTATTGGTGATCGTTGAAATTACGCTCGTGCGTGGTAAACCGGATGTTTTCGAAGAGTTTAATGCGGCGATTCAAGCGCTTGATGAAATTCTTGAATGTCATTTGGTATCAGGTGATTTCGATTATTTACTCAAAACACGTGTAGCAGATATGGCGGCATATCGAAAATTATTAGGTACCACATTATTGCGCTTACCAGGTGTGAATGACACCCGAACTTATGTTGTCATGGAAGAAGTGAAACAAACTAATTATCTCGTACTAAAATAAAAATGATTAAACGAATTACAAAACGATTTACACCGAAACAATATTTAGCAGAATTATTACTCGGATTGACCGCACTTTTAGGTTTATATTTAATCGTGGCATGGTCAAGCTATACGCCATTAGATAACTCTTGGTCTACAGCAAGTTTTCAAACTGAAACCATTAATAAAGCCGGTGCTTTTGGTGCTTGGTTAATCGATGCGTTTTTTGTTTTTCTCGGCTATGTAGGTCACCTCATTCCGTTTGTCATTTTTATCGTACCGATTTATTTACTGAAAACCAAAGCGGTGCATTCTCTCTCTGTAACCCGCATTGCATTACGCTCCTTTGGCTTTATTGCTCTCATCGTTGGCTTAACCATGATGGCAACATTGCTGCTTTCAAATACAAACTACTATCTAGCTGGTGGCGTATTGGGTGGCAGCTTAGTGGTGAATTTATATCCTACACTCGGTAAGTTTGGCTGCATTTTAGTCGGTTTTATCTTTGCTGTTGTAGGCTTTATTTTCTGTTCAGGTGCATCATTAATTCGTTTAATTGTGAAATTCTACCACTGGTTAACCATGAAAAATCAACCGGCAGAAGAGAAGCATGCAGAACATACTTCTGTAGATGATCTTGAACAAATTGTGATTGAGGCACCTCAGCAACTGGCTTTCTCTGATTCTCAATTGGAAACTGAATCTGTAGAAGATGAAAAAGAGGAGGGAGCTGAAAATACCTTTGTTAAGCCTGAGCAACTCATTAATATCAGTGGGCTATCCTCACCGAGTGCTTCAGAGCCAGCAGATGTTGAAAGATTAGAAGATAAGTTTAAAGGCTTCACGGTTGAATCTGATAATTTACCGAATGTGTCTATTTCTGCCTCTTCTTCCGTTGAATTACCAACAAAAGAAGATTTTTCAGCAACATGGAAAAATTCACAAGTGAATTCTCAGAGTGCAGATGATTCAGATGATATTTTTGAAGAAAATGTCATACCAAAAGTGTCACTAAAAACACCCGAAAATACGACCGCACTTTATCCAACTTATGATGAACCTTTAGAATCAGACAATGATGGTTTAGAAGATGAATTAGCGCGTCAGTTTGCGGCACAAGAGCAAGCTCGTATGCAAGAAATGGAAGTGCGAGCAAAAGCCTCGAATGCTGAAGATGCATTAAAAGTGATCTTGAATGAGCCGACAGCTTCACCAGTTAAAGCGCGTGAAATTCATATTGAGAATGCAACTGAAACAACCTATAAGCCGTATTCTGATACGCTTATTCACCCAGCATTCCAACAACCAACGAATAAACGTGAAAAACCAACGACACCATTACCAAGTTTAGATTTACTTGAGCATCGTCCAACGCAGGCTCAAGATATTACGCGTGAAGAAATTTTAGACACATCCGCACGCATAGAACAACAATTAAAGAATTTTAATGTCAAAGCAACGGTACAAGATGTGTTAGTTGGCCCAGTGGTGACTCGTTATGAGCTTGAATTACAACCGGGTGTAAAAGCATCAAAAGTAACCAGTATTGATACCGATTTAGCTCGAGCGTTAATGTTCCGCGCGATCCGTGTGGCAGAAGTGATTCCAGGCAAACCTTATATTGGTATTGAAACACCGAATGCGCACCGTCAAATAGTGCCATTGCGTGATGTGCTCGATAGCAACGAATTCCGTTCATCAACATCATTGCTTTCAATGGCTTTAGGTAAAGATATTAGCGGAAAACCTGTTGTGGTTGATTTGGCTAAAATGCCTCACTTGCTTGTGGCAGGTTCAACAGGCTCTGGTAAGTCTGTTGGGGTAAATACCATGATTTTAAGTTTGCTTTTCCGCGTAACACCGGATCAAGTGAAATTTATTATGATTGACCCAAAAGTGGTTGAGCTTTCTATTTATAACGATATCCCGCACTTGCTTACTCCAGTGGTGACGGATATGAAGAAAGCGGCAAATGCACTTCGTTGGTGCGTAGAAGAAATGGAACGTCGCTATCAATTGTTATCAGCCTTACGCGTACGTAATATTGAAGGGTATAACGAAAAAATTGAAGAATATGAAAAACTCAATATGCCAATTCCAAACCCAATTTGGAAGCCTGGCGATACAATGGATAAGATGCCGCCTCCATTAGAAAAATTGAGTTATATTGTCGTGATCGTTGATGAGTTTGCTGACTTAATGATGGTTGCGGGCAAACAAATTGAGGAGTTAATTGCGCGTTTAGCACAAAAAGCCCGTGCGATTGGTATTCACTTGATTTTAGCCACACAACGCCCTTCAGTAGATGTGATTACCGGGTTAATCAAAGCTAACATTCCAAGCCGTATCGCCTTTACAGTGGCAAGTAAAATTGACTCTAGAACGATTCTGGATCAAGGCGGTGCAGAAGCCTTGTTAGGCCGTGGTGATATGTTATATTCAGGACAAGGCTCTTCGGATCTTGTTCGAGTACACGGTGCCTTTATGAGTGATGATGAGGTGGCTCGTGTAGCAGATGATTGGCGTGCACGTGGTAAACCAAATTATATTGATGGTATTTTAGATGGCGCGGATGATGAAGACTCAGGTGAGAAATCAACGACAAGTAGTGGCGATCTTGACGCATTATTTGATGACGTTGTTGAGTTTGTCTTAAGCACAGGCAATACATCAACTTCTTATGTTCAGCGTAAATTTAGTGTTGGGTTTAACCGAGCGGCTCGAATTATGGATCAGCTTGAAGAACAAGGTATTTTAGGTCCAATGAAAAATGGAAAACGAGAAATTTTAGCTCGACGTTCCGAATATTAATTCTCTTAAGTTTCACTTTACAAAAAGGAAAGTAGAATGAAAAAAACATTATTAAAAATGACCGCACTTACTGCGCTACTAAGTGCTAGTAACTTTGCTTTTGCCGATGCTGCAGATGAGCTGCAAAATCGCTTAAATCAAGTGACGGTATTAAGTGCTGATTTCTCGCAAACCGTGACGTCTGCTGGTGGTAAAAACGTCCAACAAGGAAGTGGAAAACTTCAAATTAAACGACCAAATCTTTTCCGTATGGATACCAAATCACCGCAAGAAACACAAATTATTGCAGATGGTAAAACCCTTTGGTATTACGATCCATTCGTACAACAAGTGACAGCTCAATGGGTGAAGGATGCGGTAAATAATACCCCTTTCGTGCTTTTAACCAGTAACGATAAAAGCCACTGGAATCAGTATTCAGTGACGCAGAATGCAGATACCTTTGTGTTAAAGCCGAAGGCGAAAAATAGTAATATTAAACAATTTGATATTCGCGTAGATACAAATGGTGTGTTAAAAAATTTCAGCACCACAGAAAAAGATGGTCAAACCAATCTTTATGTGTTGCGTAACATTACGAATCAAACACTAGCGGATAGCTTATTCCAATTTAGCGTACCGAAAGGCGTGGAATTGGATGACCAACGTAAAGGTAAAAAATAATCCATAAGGTGTGAATGATAATCTTCACACCTTTTGCTTATTAAGGAAAGAATATGTCTAATCTTAATTTTGATTTTGCTGAAAATGACTTTCGCCCTTTAGCTGCCCGTATGCGTCCAACAAATTTGGAACAATATTATGGGCAGGCGCATTTAATTGGGGAAGGAAAGCCACTTCGTAAAGCAATTCAAGCAGGGCATGTTCATTCTATGATTCTGTGGGGACCGCCGGGTACAGGTAAAACAACGCTGGCGGAAATTATTGCTCATCGTATCAATGCAGAAGTTGAACGAATTTCAGCGGTAACAAGCGGCGTGAAAGAAATTCGAGAATCGATTGAGCGCGCGAAACAAAATCGACTAGCAGATCGCCAAACGATTTTATTTGTGGATGAAGTGCATCGCTTTAACAAAAGCCAACAAGATGCGTTTTTACCGCATATTGAAGATGGGACGATTATTTTTATTGGCGCCACAACGGAAAATCCTTCCTTTGAATTAAATAATGCATTGCTTTCTCGTGCGAGAGTCTACCTACTTAAGTCATTGACAGTGGCTGAAATCGAACAAGTTCTGCAACAAGCCATTTCTGATTCTGTGCGAGGATTAGGTAAAGAGCGGTTAATTTTAGAAGAGAATTTACTACAGGTATTAGCCGAATATGTGAATGGTGATGCTCGCCTGGCTTTAAACTGCCTTGAATTGATGGTGGACATGGCTTCTGAAACTGAAAACGGTAAAAAATTAGACCGCACTTTGTTGAAAGAAGTATTAGGTGAGAGACAAGCTCGTTTTGATAAACAAGGCGATCGCTTTTATGATTTGATTTCTGCTTTACATAAATCTATTCGAGGCTCCGCAGCAGATGCGGCGCTTTACTGGTATGCGCGAATTATCACTGCAGGCGGCGATCCTCTTTATGTTGCACGACGTTTATTAGCGATTGCCTCAGAAGATGTGGGTAATGCTGACCCAAGAGCAATGCAAGTTGCACTAGCGGCTTGGGATTGTTTTACGAGAGTGGGCGCTTATGAAGGAGAGCGAGCCATTGCGCAAGCCATTATTTATTTGGCCGTAGCGCCGAAGAGTAATGCGGTTTACAACGCATTTAATGCAGCCAAACAGCATGCAAAAGAGTTTCCTGATTTCGATGTGCCACCTCATTTACGTAATGCGCCAACGGCTTTAATGAAAGAATTAGGTTATGGCGCTGAATATCGTTATGCACATGATGAACCAAATGCCTATGCAGCAGGGGAAAATTACTTCCCACCAGAACTGAAAGATACTCAATATTATTTCCCAACTAATCGCGGTATGGAAATTCAAATTAAAGAAAAGATTGAGCGCTTACAAGAGCAAGATAAAAACGCATCAAAAAAACGCTATAAATAATTTTTCTAGATGGTAAATGTAAAAAAGTGCGGTTAAAATTTGACCGCACTTATTTGTTATCACTTAAAAACGCATTATTTTGCTGCTTTTAACTTTTGGTAATACTGTTCGTAGTATTGAATCGCATCACCTACATCATCTTGCCA
>NZ_CALJRX010000297.1 GCF_937976265.1 uncultured Haemophilus sp. | reverse complement strand
ATCGCCCAACCATGTGGTACCATCAAAATGATGTTATGCCCTTCGGCTTTCGCTTTTTTAATATGTTCAATACCAATAAACTCGCTGCGTTTTTGTAAATGTTTTTTCGAACGAATGGCAATCTCACCAATACCGAGCATGACTTGTGCGACCGTCACAAACATCTCTTCAATCACTTTGTCACGCTGCTCAGCTGTCCAATCTGGGAAACAGAGTTTCAAATTAATCTCGGCACGAATACGTGGTTTACCGATTTTTTTCGTCAGCGCGCGAGCCAATTTCTCGGCTAATTTATCGCGTAAGCGAAATGGCACAAACGCCAATAATAAAAGCACAAAAATACCGAGCCAAATGCCCCAATTTTTCGGGTGCAAATATGACCATGAAAAATGTGGTTCATAGCCCGTTCGTGCCGTAATACGTAATTTTTTTTGAGAATCTGTCATAATCAATCGTTAAAAATGAAACCAACCTTGATCATACGCCATTTTTATCGTCATGATAAATGACATAATCACCACCATCGGTCTGATCAGTTGTTTGCCTTTTGCCATCACCATTTTGGCACCTAAATTTGCACCTATCAGGCTTCCTGCCATCATCACTAAACCGACGGTCCAAATCACATGACCACCAATAAAGAAGAAAATTAATGAGGCAAAATTTGAGGTTAAATTCATCACTTTCGCATGCGCAGTTGCTTTGGTGAGATTAAATCCAAGCAATGTAACACAAGCCAAGTTCATTAATGAGCCTACACCTGGTCCAAAAAAGCCATCATAAAAACCCAGAAGAGAGCCAAAACATAACGCAAAAACACCGTAAGAAATTCGTTGTTTGCGATCACTTTCGCCCAATTTAGGTGTCAATAAAAAGTATAAGCCGATCGCTAAAATGAGAAATGGAAGCCCTTTTTTAATTAATGACGCATCTAAATTTTGAATAAGCAAAGTACCAATCACCGAGCCGATAAAAATCATCAGTAAGATGAAAGAAAACTCCGATAAATTGACCGCTCTTTTACGCAAAAAGTAAATACTTGCCGACAACGCACCGCCGAATGCTTGTAATTTATTTGTACCTAGCGCCATAGCAGGTGGCATGCCTGTCATTAATAAGGCAGGGATTGTAATTAAGCCTCCGCCACCCGCTATCGCATCAATAAATGCGGCAATAAAGGCAGCAGCAAAAAGCATGACTAATATATCAATCCCCAACTCCATTGTTTAACTCCTACTCTAACCATTCGCTACTATTTGGCGAACTCAACACTTGTTGGCACAAGAACGGTTCTGGTGGTGTCACTTTTGGTTTAGAAGCGCCTGAACCAGGTTTTGCGGGTTCAAACCAAGAATAAAGTTCATCGCCACATCCATCACCTGCTGGTACCGGTGCTTGATCTTCACAATAAGCCGCATCTTTCGGACAAGCAATGCGCACATGGAAATGTGAATCATGGCCAAACCATGGACGAATTTTGTGTAACCAAGCACGATCATCACCCGCAGTTTGACAAAGTTTTAATTTAATTGCTGGGTTCACAAAAATACGGGTCACTTTGGGATCTTGCGCGGCCAATTTAATTAACGTTGCATGATTGTTATTCCACACATTTTCATCAACGCGTTGTGCTTGGCGATTCACTACAAGTAAGCCTTTTCCGTCAGAATTTAACGCTTCACTGTCTGTCATGGTACCCATGCGCAACCAAATATCCGCGTCTAATCCCATTTGATGGCTTGCATGCCCCGTTAAAAAGCGACCACCACCTGGCATAGCAATATCCCCAACTAACATTGTTGGTAAGCCTGCTGACTTCGCTTTTTGTCCAAGACGCTGTAAGTAGGCAATCATATCCGGATGACCATAATAGCGGTTTTTATTCATACGAATCACTTGGTATCCCTCACCTTTATAAGGCAATGGCTCTGCCCCGATAATACAACCATTTGAATAGCTGCCGATTGGATTGGCTTTACCATCTGTTGCAGGAATTGGACGTTTAATTCGTTGCCAGTCTTGTGGCGAGGCTGTTGTTTGTAGCGAGAAAAAAACGCTCCCTAAAACAACCGCACTTGAAAGTAATTTTGCTAAAGATTTATTCATAAAATTTCCTAAAATAAGTTGATTTCGCTTCAATAAAAGAGCACAAGAAGCTTAATTTAAAAGAGTTATTTGCACTGAGCCTTAAAACGCAATAAATGGTCGAGTAACACAATCGCGACCATGGCCTCTGCAATGGGTACTGCTCGAATACCTACACAAGGATCATGACGGCCTTTTGTCACCACTTCCACGGGTTCTCCCGCTAAATTAATGGAACGCCCCGGAATAGTGATACTAGACGTCGGTTTCAATGCAATCGTTGCAATAATTGGCTGACCAGAGCTAATGCCCCCTAAAATACCGCCAGCATGGTTGCTTTCAAAACCATTGGGTGTCATTTCATCACGATGTTGACTGCCACGCTGTTCAACCACCGCAAAACCATCGCCAATTTCTACACCTTTAACAGCATTAATACCCATTAAAGCATGAGCTAAATCGGCATCAAGTCGATCAAAAACAGGCTCTCCTAAACCGACAGGGACATTCTCTGCAATCACGGTTAGTTTGGCGCCAATCGAATCGCCTTCTTTTTTCAATTCACGGATTAATTCATCAAATTTTTCGACCGCACTTTCATCCGGGCAGAAAAATGGATTGCTATTCACTTTATCCCAATCAATTTTATCGATAGTCTGTGGTGCAATCTTCACTTCGCCAATTTGACTTAAAAAACCACGGACTTCAATACCAAACTGCTCACGTAAATATTTCTTTGCAATCGCTCCCGCAGCAACGCGCATAGCAGTTTCACGCGCAGAAGAACGACCACCACCGCGATAATCACGAATACCGTATTTTTGCTGATAGGTAAAATCCGCATGCCCTGGACGAAAACGATCTTTGATATCACCATAATCTTGTGAACGTTGATCGCCATTTTTAATGATCATTCCAATACTGGTACCGGTTGTTTTCCCCTCAAACACCCCTGATAAAATCTGTACTTCGTCGTCTTCGCGACGCGGTGTAGTATAGCGTGATGTACCCGGTTTACGACGATCTAAATCAGGTTGAATATCGGCTTCCGATAATTCAAGATTTGGCGGTACGCCATCTACGATACAGCCTAATGCAATACCATGTGACTCCCCAAAAGTCGTCACACGAAAAAGTTGTCCGATAGTATTCCCTGCCATATTTTCTCTCTTTAATTAATGATTTTGGGCTAATTTTGCCACATCAATAAATGGAATTTCTTCACCTGTATCTTTATTCTTGATAAAGATATCTAATTGATTGAATGCAATATCAATATTATTTTCTGCAAATAACTCATTCACGCGACGGTTGAGCGCATCAAGCGTATCACTTCGCTCAGACACTTGCTCAACATAAACACGTAGTTCATGATCTAATGTGCTTGCACCAAAGGTTAAAAATAGCGCTCTTGGTTCTGGCTCTTTTAAGATGTTTGGTTGCTCATTTGCAGCTTGCAATAATAAACGTTTCACCAACTCTAAATCTGATCCATAAGCTACCCCAACGGACACGACTAAACGAGTAACGGTATTAGACAATGCCCAGTTGATCACTTGACCTGTTACAAAAGATTTATTTGGCACAATCACTTCTTTTCGATCCGGATCGATCATCGTAATGGCACGAATACGGATTTTAGCTACTGTACCTGTTACATCATTAATTGTCACCGTATCGCCCACACGAATTGGACGCTCAAATAATAAAATGATGCCGGAAACAAAGTTCGCAAAAATTTCCTGCATACCAAAACCGAGACCAACGGAAAGGGCGGCAAATAACCATTGTAATTTTGACCAAGACATCCCAAGCGTCGAAAATGCCCATGCACCACCCACTGCAACAAAGATGTAGGTTAATAAGGTGGTAATCGTATAAGGCGTACCTTGTGAAAGCTTCACTCGGGAGAAGATTAATACTTCTAAAATCCCCTGAATATTACGCACCAAAATATAGGTAATCACGGCAATGATTAATGCAACAATCAAGTTAAAGAGTGAGATCGTTTCTGTCACCGCACCCGCTTCAGTCGTTGAGGTTTGTTGCCACAAGGTAATATCACGCAAATAACTTACAACCTTAATTAAATCTGACCATGCATAATAGAGGATGACAAAAAGTGCGGTCCAAATAAAGAGATCGGCAAAGCGTAGTAACTGGCTACGTACTTCATTTAAGGCTAATCCCTCTTCTTGTTCGGTAATCACGACCACACCATCAGAGGCTGAAGTATTATTTGAATCTTGTTGTTTTTGCTGACGTTTTTCTTGTAAACGTCGATAAGCTAAACGTCTTGATGCAACAGTCACACCGCGATAAATCGTATGACGAACCAACGACCACACCACCCAGGCAATGTAGGTATAAATAATATGCGTAATTAAACTTAAGGCGGTGTAATAATAGCCTAAAACAATTAGTACAATTAAAAGAACAGGGACCAATTGCAATAAAACGCGCATAATTTTTAAAAGCGTTCTATCACGCTGATCCGTTGTGTTTGAATTCAACGATTTTTCTGTACGAACAAAACGTGGCGCAATAATCACAATACAGAAAAGTAAGGCAACAATCGTATTAATTTCGCCGAGGACATCATTGGCTAAGCCTGTATCCATGACATTACTGAAAATCGATGTATTCAGTAATAACACAACGGAAACAATAATACGTTTTGTGATGTCTTGTAAGCTAGCCGCTCCTTCTTTAGTAAAGCCAAAATGACGTACTAAAATGCCGTTAGGTCGAAGAGTGGCTAAAACAAAACTAAAGAACCACCAATAGGCTGCCATGCGAAGTGACCATTCCCAAAATTCTTGTGGATTTTTCACCAAGAAAAAGCCCAACAATTGACAAGCCGCTAAGAACCAAAGGGTGCCAGATAAAGATAAAAGCGCAGTATAAAATAACGCAAGTGGCGTATGCCAGTGGCTGTCAGAACGAAGCGTATTAATTTCGCCATTAATCACACTCAAACGTTGTTTAATCGATTCTTTAAATTTGAAAATCAACCCACCAATCACAAACAAAATAAAGACATAAGTGAATAAATACGGCAAATTATCAAAATTTGTTGGGAAGCCAATTTTCTTTCCAATGCCATCAAATTGTACCTTGAGTGACATTGGCAGGTTTTTGATCCAATCTAAATTAATTGGATTGTTACTTTTTACCCAGAAACTTTGTTGATCGAGTTTAGACTGAATTTGATCACTGATTTGAGTAATCTGTTGTTGGGTTAGCTCTAAGGAAATCGCCAAATTTAACTGATTATTCAATGACTTAATCAAATCAGAGGCCACTTTTCGACGTTCTGTTAATAAACTGGTTAATTGTGCTTTTTCCTCAGGGGTAAAAGACTTATTTTCATCTTGCTCTATTTTACTGATATAAGCATCAATATCATAAAGTTCATTACGTTTCTGAGTAATATCAAAGATCTTCACGCGCAAATCAGCGATTTGTTTTGAAAGCCCTTGAATATTTAAATTGGTCGGTAATTTTTGTTTTTGTTGCTGAATGATACGTGAAAGCACCAACGTGCCTTGCAAAGCACTAATTTGCTCATCAATGGTACGTTGGGTTTGAGTTAAATTGTCCAATACATTGCGCATACGCAATTCATCTTGCGTTAATGTATTGGTTTTCTCTGTTTGCTCAAGTAAATATTGGCTCAGCTGCGCATTCAGATCTAATTCTTTCTGAATGAATGGATTTTTTACAGTACTTTGACTTTGCTGTTGTACTTGCTCAACTTGGCTTTGTGTTTGCGCCAAATTCTTTTGATTGATCGCCTCTTGAATGGCTGCAATTTGTTTCTGTTGAGCTTGTACACGTGCATTCAATAAGTCATAACGACTCTGGTAAAGAAGCGTAAATTGGTCGCTATTCTTTAATAAAATTTGATTGTACGCATTTTTTAGCTCAATCAATTGCAACTCAAGTTGAATTTGCTGTTTTAACAGTGCACTTGTCGTTGGATCAGCTAATTTCTGATTCAACTCTTGTGTACGTTTAAGATTATCTGTCAAGGCTGTTTGAGCGCGTTCAGACACAGAACTTTGTCCTGCAAGTTGCGTATTCACTGCACTTAATGAAGCTTGCGTGTCTTGTTGTTGGTTTGTCAGTTTCTCAAGCTGTGCCTGCAAAGTCGCTAAACTTTGTGAAGTATAATCAGGGTTATCTGGTGAACTCAGCTGTTTTTTAAGATTTTGACGCTCGGCATTATTCTTCTGAATTTCAGAATCTGCATCAATAAGCGTCTCTTGCAAATCGTTATTATTTTTTTGCTGGGTTTGAATTTGTTGCAAGAAATCAAGCGAAGCCTGGATTGTCGCGACATTATTTGTTTTTTCATCACCATCTGGCAATTTTTGCGTCTCTGCTAATTCACTTTTTAGTATTTTTTCAGTTGGTAAATCAGCATTATTCTCTGCCCAAACCGGCTGAGAAAGCGCAAGTGTAAAAACAAATGAAAGACCAAGTGCGGTCAAAACACGAGAGATATTTTTCATTAAACTAACTTTCCTATTGTTGCGACAGCCAATCGGCGAGCGCTTTACGAGAAATCTTGATTGCCCCTTGGATTAAATCCTGCGGGAGTTCATAGTAGGCAACGGGTTGCTTAAATCGTTCCAATCGCCCTTGTAAAAAAACGTTGAGAGATTCGACCGCACTTTCATTAAACGGCATATGAAATTCCACCAACGCTACTGGGCGTTGACCAAATTCCTCATCATGTTTAGGTAAAACAAAGACTTGTTTCACCAAATCTGATTGTGCAATCACTTTTTCAATTTCTTCCGGCTGAATATTTTCACCACCAGAAATAAACATATTATCTAATCGGCCTTGAATGACTAATTCGTTATCGAGCCATTGAGCTTTATCTTTGGTTTGGAACCAACCATCTGTATTGGTGAGTGGAACAATATGTCCTTCTCTCCAATATCCCATGGCAAGTCCCGCACCTTTTAGCCAAACTTCTTCATTCACTAACTTGAACGCTCGGCCAAGCAAAGGTTGACCTACACCAATTTTTCCATCCGATTGCTTAGCGAATGCGGTAGAAGCCATTTCGGTCATACCATAACCGGAATAACTTCGAATACCTAATTCATTTAACGCCTGGGTTAATTTTACAGGAATTTGTGTTCCACCTAATAACACGGCTTGTGTTTGAATAGATTGAGGATGCTCCGTCAAATAATCAAACCAACGCTGCAATTGCGTTGGCACGAGAGAAACATGAGAAACCTCACCAATAGATTGGTAAAAATCCTCTTTCGGTAAAACTAAGGTGGCACCTGTGTAAAGCCAGCGCCACACAATACCTTGTCCGGAAACATGATAAAGTGGCAAAGAAAGTAGCCATGATTGCTCTTTGCCAAAATTCATTAAGGCACAAACGCCTTCCGCATTTGCCAAATGAGCAGAAACATTATGCACCACCGCTTTAGGCAAACCAGTAGAGCCGGATGTTAAGGTCATCGTTGCCGCTTTTGTAAAATCAGCTTTATGCTCTGGTAATAGTTCAGCAGCTAAATAATGAATATCTTCGGTTTGATAACAAAAATCCACACCATACACTTGGCACAATTCTTCTCTTTTTTCTTGAGGAAATGCAGGATTGATACCTAAAATTTTTGCACCTCGCTGAATAACGGCTAAATAAAGAAATAAGATCTGTTCTGAATTTTTACCGCAAAAAGCAACCGCACTTTGCGTCGTCACACCTTCCTGTAAAAGAAAGGCTTCCACTTGATTAATTTTCTCAGCAAGTTCCACCCAAGTAAAAGGATCGCCCTGCGAATTTCGCAACGCGATCTGATCTGCATACGCTGAATTTTGGGCAAATGCTTGCCAAGGGAATTTTTGCATCGACTTAGTTGCTAACGAAATAAGGGCGAACTTCGTCGATTAAATATTCCGGCAAATGCATAGATTGCATCGCCCCTTCTAGCATCAACATTTTACGACCACTATTGGTATTGGTAATCACCCAATATGGCGTGTCAGGAATTTGTTTCGGTTTTGTATGATTCCCTGCCACAAGTAACGTTCCTTCATCACGAGCAAAATACACACGAGTACGACCTTGTAGGCTTTCTGTTGCCTGTGCGAAACTTTCTGGATTGGTACGATAAAGTGTACGTAATATACTTAAAAAACGCACCACTGCTTTTGGCTCTTCTTTGAACTCAGCAGAATTCAATAACGCACGAACTTTATCAACAAT
>NZ_CALJRX010000296.1 GCF_937976265.1 uncultured Haemophilus sp. | reverse complement strand
GTTGAAGGCGGACGAATATCCACGCGTTCTTTTTTCGCATTAAGCTGAGGAAGTTCATAAGTCGGATCGGCTTGCGGCAATGTTACACCGCCGCTTGCTAAAGGTGAAAAGCTCGGTATTTCACGATCAGAATTTTGATAAGTGTCGTTAGCCGTCTGCATTTTTTCTACGCTGTTTGAACACGCCGATAACAATGCAGCTGCGACTAAACTCAGTACGATTTTTTTCATTCCTTAAATCCTTCAATAAAATAATTAAAATGATGACCGCTCTTTGACAAATAAAAAAGCCGAAAGTTTAAAGGGCTGTAAAAACAACCCTTTAATTCATTAAATTAAGCCAGCAATTTTTAATGCTTCTTCTACTTTTACTTGCGCGCTTTCGCTTAACACGGTAAGTGGTAAACGTAAGTATGGAGTCTTAATTAAGCCTAAACGATATGCTGCCCATTTGACAGGGATTGGATTGGATTCAATAAATAAATCCTTATGTAAAGGCATTAAACGGGCATTAATTTCTTCCGCTTTCGCAAAATCGCCCGCTAAAGCATAACGACACATTGCCGCCATATCTTTTGCTGCGAGGTTATTCGTCACCGAAATGACACCTTCACCGCCTAATTTCATGGCTTCTAAACCTGTTGCATCATCACCACTTAACACGATGAAATCTTTACCTGCAAGCTCTTTAATTGCAGTAACACGTGAGACATCACCCGTTGCTTCTTTAATTCCCACAATGTTATCAATTTGAGCCAAACGCGCCACAGTTTCAGGCTTCATATCACTACCGGTACGACCTGGTACATTATAAAGAAGTTGTGGTAAGTCCGTACATTCTGCAATCGCTTTAAAATGCTGGAACATGCCTTCTTGAGTTGGTTTATTGTAGTAAGGCACAACAGATAAGCACCCCGCCACCCCGCTATCACGTAACAATTTTGTCATGACAATGGCTTCACTCGTCGCATTTGCACCAGTGCCCGCAATAATTGGAATACGCCCTTTTGCAAATTCAACCGTCCTCTCAATTACTCGAACATTTTCATCAATGCTTAAAGTGGCTGATTCACCCGTTGTGCCCACAGAAACAATCGCATCTGTGCCAGAATTGATATGAAACTCAACAAGTTTTTCTAGCGTTTCAAAATCGATGTGTCCATGATTATCCATTGGTGTCACTAAGGCAACGATACTGCCCGAAAATAAAGGATTTTGCGTAGTCATAAGCACTCCATTTACATCTATTCTACTTTTTAATCATAACATTTGAAAATGCCTAGTTATAATGGCTAAAATAACCCAAATTTACAAATTATTTTTGACATTTTTAAGGATTTTTTATGAAAACATTACAGGTTGGTGACTTAGCCCCCCAATTCTCACTTTTAAACCAAGACAATCAACTTATTTCATTAAGTGACTTTAAAGGTAAAAAAGTACTCGTGTATTTTTATCCAAAAGCCTTAACACCAGGCTGTACAACTCAAGCCTGTGGTTTGCGTGATGCTAAACGTGAGTTAGAAAAATTAGGTGTAGTTATTTTAGGCATCAGTACAGATTCACCCAAAAAACTCGCTCAATTTGTCGAGAAAAAAGCACTCAACTTCACCTTACTTTCTGATGAAGATCACCAGGTTGCCGAGCAATTTGGCGTCTGGGGCGAAAAGAAATTCATGGGCCGTGTTTATGATGGTATTCACCGTATTACCTTTCTCATTGATGAGCAAGGCAAAATTCAGCACGTTTTTGATAAATTCAAAACGGGCGAACATCATCAAGTTGTCTTAGATTACCTACAATCCCTTTAAAAGGCCTCTCCAAACAACCGCACTTTTCTGATTTATCTCAAAGTGCGGTTAAAAAAATACTCATTTTTTTAATTTATATTTACGCTTAATTTTCCATTTGATAGAATTTGCAATCTAATTGAAATTCATTCTCAATTCATTTTGTATTTTTATTACACATAAAAGGACTATCAGATGCCAAAACTTTTTGAGTTTTTACAACAATATAGTGATTACATTATTATCGGGCTTTTACTTCTTATGAGCGTAATCATGCTTGCTACTGTGATTGAGCGTTTTATCTTTTTAAGCCGTATCAATGTCGCTAAATATTCCAATATCCATTCACTTGAAATTGATTTAAATCGCAATATGACGATCATTTCAACCGTTGGTGCAAACGCACCTTATGTAGGTTTGTTAGGTACAGTCATTGGTATTTTGTTAACCTTCTATCAAATTGGTCAAGCTGGCGGCGATGTCGATGCTGGCGCAATTATGATGCACCTCTCTCTTGCATTAAAAGCAACTGCACTAGGTATTTTAGTCGCTATTCCATCTATGATGTTCTATAACGGCTTAGGTCGTAAAGTAGAAGTTAACTTATTGAAATGGAAAGTATTAAACGCTCAAAAAGATAAGGAATAATCGTGAAAAAATTTGATGAAATCAACATTATTCCTTTCATCGACATTATGTTGGTGTTATTAGCGATCGTGTTGATCACTGCATCCTTTATTTCTCAAGGGAAAATTCAAGTCAATGTGCC
>NZ_CALJRX010000295.1 GCF_937976265.1 uncultured Haemophilus sp. | reverse complement strand
AAGCACAAGAGATTGTGAAATTTACGCAAAAACGTTGTCCTTTCAATCACATGACAGTCGCGTATCAAAAAAGTGCGGTCATTAATTGTGGTGGATATGAAGATTTACAGGAAGATTATTACCTGTGGATTAAGCTTGTGGCACAAGGTCAAAAAGTGGCAAACTTGCCGGACATTTTAGTTTATGCCCGCGTGGGTAATGGCATGGTAGGGCGTCGTCGTGGTTTAAACCAAGCCAAGGCAGAATGGCGTTTATTTAAATTGAAGCACCGCTTAGGTATTCAAGGCTTATTTTCTGGCCTATTCACCTTTGCCTTGCGTTCAGGCTCTCGCTTATTACCAACCTCATTATTGAAAGCGGTTTATAACCAATTTTTACGCAAATAATGCGATATTTTGATAATTAAAAAAGGAAAAGAAATGAATTTAATCTCAACGTTAAAAATGACGGCATTATCGACCGCACTTTTATTAGTCGGTTGTTCAAGTAGCACAACGACGACAACGTCATCAACAAAAACTATTCCATCGGTAAGTAGCAACGCTGTTTACAGCAAGCCAAGAACTTTAGATAACTTTAATGATTACGTACAGTTCTTAAAAGGTAAAGCGGCGGCTGAAGGTGTGTCTGCTTCTGTATTGAATGCACAAAATAATATTCAATATATGCAAAAGGCTGTGGATTTAGATCGTGCGCAAGCGGGTAGAAGCAAGCGTAATTCAGATCAACCACAGTTACCCAATCCAAACGGCATAACCAATTATCTGAATAAAGTACTGACTCAAAACAAAGTGGATATTGCCGAAGAGCGTTATTGGGAAGTCCAAGCGCCATTACAACAAGCAAGCCAACGTTATGGTGTTCAACAGGAATATATCCTTGCCTTATGGGGTATGGAAAGTAGCTTTGGCTATTATCAAGGTAGCTATGATGTGCTTTCAGCTTTAGCCACATTAGCCTTTGATGGCAGACGTGAAGCCTTATTCAGCAAAGAATTTGTGAATGCGATGAAGATGTTAGAGCGTGATCATATTCAACGACATAGAATGTTAGGCTCTTGGGCGGGCGCAATGGGACAAACTCAATTTATGCCAAGCGCATTCTTAAACTATGCGGCAGATGGTAATAATGATGGTGTGAAGGATATTTGGACAAACCAATTTGATGCGTTTGCTTCAATTGCAAATTATCTTCACACTGTAGGTTGGGATAACAAATTGCCTTGGGGTGTAGAAGTCACATTAAATCAACCATTAGATTTATCGCTTTCAGGCATTGAGAAGAACAAAGCGCGTTCACTCAACGACTGGCAGTCTAAAGGTGTCACTTTAGCGAGCTTTAGCCAACAAGAACAAGATAAACTTGCCGCACTTTCGCAAGCCGATCTTTGGCTAGTTCGCCCTGATAAAGAAGTTGGGCGTGCATTCTTGGTTTCCAATAACTATCGCACGATTTTAGATTGGAACAAATCAAATTACTTCGGCGTGAGCATCGGTATGTTTGCTGATCGCATTAAGATGGCCATCGGCTTGTAGAAAATTATTTTCCTTTTATAATCCAACAAAGCTTTGTTGGATTATTTTTTATCTGTAATTTGAATATTTGGAGAACACGATGCAAAAAAAATGGCTTTCTATTTTATTGTTTGCACCTTTGATGCAGAGCAATTATGCCTTAGCTGATCAAGCTAAAGGAAAAGAATTGAATTATCAAGGATTGGGCGAAGTTCTGTTTTTTGATAAATCGCTTTCTTTTAATAAAACACAAAGCTGTTCAACTTGTCACAACCCGGGTACCGCCTTTGTGGATCAACGTAAAAATTCGGCAAATCAAATGGTCTCCGAGGGGGATAATCCTCATCTTCATGGTAATCGTAATGCTAACACGGCACTTTATGCGATGTTCTCACCGGATTTTCATTTTGATGAAAAAATTCAAGATTATGTTGGCGGACAATTCTGGGATGGACGTGCAAAAGATTTAGCCGAGCAAGCAGGTGGTCCACCAGTTAATCCTGTAGAAATGGGCATGCCAGATAAAAAATCGATTGTCGAACGTTTAAAAGCGAATTCAATTTATTACAAGGCAATTACGGATATTTATGGTGAAAGTATTTGGGCTGATACCGACAGAATCTATGCCATTATGGAAAAAGCCATTGCGGAGTTCGAAAAGCATGACTTATTTGCACAATTTTCTTCAAAATATGATCGCGCATTAAAAAATGAAGCGGAATTGACCGCACTTGAAGCAGAAGGTAAGGCATTATTTTTCGATAAAACACGAACAAACTGCAGTAACTGCCATCAATCAAGTGACGCGAACTCAGCAAAAGAAACCTTTACGAATTATCGCTATTACAATATCGGTGTGCCAAGTAACCAAGCGTTAATTAAGTTAAATAAACTTGCGGCTGATTATGTGGATAATGGACTATTGGATAATCCAATGGTAAAAGGCGATGAAAAGCAAAAAGGTAAATTTAAAGTGCCAACATTGCGTAACATTGCTGTCACAGCGCCTTATATGCATAATGGCGTTTTCCGTGATCTAAAAACTGTTTTGCTATTTAAAGACAGTTTTAATAATCCTAATCGTAAAATCAATCCTGAAACAGGAAAAGCGTGGGATAAAGCCGAATATGCTCAAACCATTAATCCTGATGTTTTAAAAGCAAAACCGCTTACAGATGAAGAGATTAATGCGTTAGAAGCATTCTTAAAAACATTAACTGACGAAGCTTACGAAGAATAATTAAGCGCCTGAGTTGAATTTAGCAATCGTTTTCGCTATTATTCGCACCGATAATTATTATCATTTTAAATTGTTTAATTTTACTCAGGAGATTTTTCTTATGAAAAAACGTTTTTCAACTTTAGCGATTGCGACCATTCTTGGTTTAACTGCAGGTTTTGCCAATGCTGATCCCGTGAAAGTAAAAGATATACTTGATCGTGAAGTGACAGTTGATTTACCGGCAAAACGCGTGGTACTTGGTTTCTATTACCAAGATTATATGGCAGTTGGTGGTGATAAAGCGTTAGATAACGTTGTCGGTTTTTCTAAGAAAGTATGGTCTTCTTGGGCACCAGCAAGCTGGGCGTTATTCAGCAAAGCAGTGCCAAAATTGAATCAATTAGATGATGTGGGTGAAGTAGAAGAAGGCACATTCTCTGTGGAAAAAGTGCTTTCATTAAAACCGGATCTTTTAGTCTTAGCCGATTGGCAGTACGAAATGCTAGGATCTGATTTAGATGCTATCAATGAAGCGGGCATTCCAATTGTTGTATTAGATTACAACGCTCAAACCTTAGATAAACACATCAAATCAACGGAAATTATTGGTCAATTGACGGGGCAGAAAGAGCGTGCCGCGAAAATGGCTAAAGAATACAAAGACATTGTTGAACATATCCAGACTACGGTTAAAAATGCGAAATTAGCAAAACAACCGAAAGTGTATGTCGAGTTTGGTCGTGGTGGCCCTGCTGAACAAGGGATGACATTCTTCTCAAGCATGTGGGGCTCTATGATTAGCCTTGTAGGCGCAGAAAACGTTGCACCTGCAGAAATCGGTAAATGGGGCACATTAGCTGCTGAAAAAGTATTAGCCGCGAAACCAGATGCAATTATTATTACAGGCCGTGAAACTGAATTGAAGAAAAATCAAGAAGGCATGGTAATGGGCTTTGGTATTGAAAAAGCAGAAGCGCAACGTCGTTTAAATGGATTCAAACAACGTGCAGGCTGGGCAGAATTACCGGCTGTGAAAAATAATCGTGTTTATGCAGCATATCATGCGAACTCTCGTACGTTATCAGACAGCGCATCTGTTCAGTTTGTGGCTAAAGCGGCGTATCCTGATCTGTTTAAAGATTTAGATCCGCAACAAACTTACTTAAATTTCTATAAAAACTACTTACCGGTTACGCCGGAAGGTACGATTTATCTTTTCCCTGAAACTAAATAAGGAAAATACTAATCAATGAAAAACAATTCTGTTGTAGCAGATATTGTGGCTAACCAGCGTAAGCTTGAACGCAAACGCTGGTTTGTTATTTTATCTTTTCTTGTGATTGGCGTGGTCAGTCTTATTCTCGATGTGATGACTGGCCCTGCGATGTTATCGGTATCGGAAGTTGTGAATTCGTTATTCGATATCGGTGAAGTCGATAAAATGACAGACAATATTGTGCATAATTTACGTTTACCGATGGCCTTGATGGCGCTTGTAGTCGGGGCAACATTGGCTGTAGGTGGGGCAGAGATCCAAACCTTATTAAATAACCCTATGGCAAGTCCTTATACATTAGGACTCGCTGCAGCAGCAGGTTTTGGGGCTTCTATTGTGATTGCTTTCGGAAGCTTTGGTTTACCGGTACAAGTTGCCGTGCCAATTGGTGCGTTTGTCATGACCATGCTTGCGTCAGGGATTCTTTTCTTGTTCGCGTCTAAACGTCGTTTTAATTCTGAAATGCTCGTACTGGTAGGGATTGCCTTGCTCTTTATTTTCCAATCCTTACTTTCATTAGTGCAATTTATTTCGGCTCCCGAAGTCTCGCAACAAATTCTGTTTTGGCTATTCGGTAGCTTAAATAAAGCCACGTGGCAAAGTTTAATCATCATTACTGTCGTGACGACAATTTGTGTCGCATTACTTTCAAAAGAGCTTTGGAAATTGACCGCACTTCGTTTAGGTGAAGATCGTGCAGCGAGTCTTGGCATCAATTTGCAAGTATTGCGTATTAAGGTTTTAGTTCTTGTCGCAATGATGACGGCGACGGCAATTAGTTTTGTGGGCGTGATTGGCTTTATCGGCTTAGTTGCACCACATGTTGCTCGAATGTTACTTGGTGAAGATCAACGTTTCTTCTTACCGGGCGCAATGTTAGTCGGTGCAGCATTCTTATCCCTTTCTTCGGTATTATCCAAAGTTATTATCCCTGGCGCATTGTTCCCAGTGGGGATTGTTACCTCTTTTATTGGGGTGCCTTTCTTCTTTTGGATTATTTTAAATAACAAGAGGGGACAATAATGTTAGAATTAAAGAATCTTACGGTAAAACGAGGTGATCTCACCGTTGCAGATCACATTAATGTCCGTTTTGAGGAAGGTAAAGTGTATACGGTGCTTGGGCCAAACGGCACAGGAAAATCCTCCATGCTGAAAACCATTTTTGGTGAATTACCACATGAAGGAATGATTACCTATCAAGGCAAACAGCTAGAACGGACGAAGTTAGCAGATTGGCGTAAACCAATTGGCTATATGCCTCAAGATAGCCGAGTAGATGCAAGCTTGACCGCACTTGAAGTTGTCCTTTTGGGACGAATGGATAGTCTAACGATGCGAGTAAGCGATGAGCTTCTCACTGAAGCAGCAAGTATTATGGCGCAATTAGGTATTGGTCATTTAGCCCATCGTGATATTCTGAATCTCAGTGGTGGACAGCGTCAAATGGTGATGTTTGCCCAGGTTTTATTACGTGAGCCACAGATTTTAATGTTGGACGAGCCGGTGAGTGCGTTAGATATGCATCATCAGCTTAATCTATTAGAAGAAGTTTACACCTATACGAAACGGAAAAATCTGATTACTATAATGGTATTACATGATTTAAGTCTTGCCGCTCAATTTTCAGATGAGTTGATTTTACTTGGTGAAGGTAAAGTGCAAGGCGTGGGCGATGCGCATCATGTTTTACAAGTCGAAACCATTAATCGTTTATATCGTGTAAACGTTGAATTATTACAATGTAGTGCCGGTTTGCCGGTGGTTCGTCCACAACGTAAATCAGCACATTCTTAAGAAGGAAATGAAAATGAAGAAAATCGCACTTGCAGCATTATTAGGTTTAAGTTTTGCTGCTCAAGCCGCACATTATGACATCAAAATGTTGAATTCAAACAGTGAAGGATCAATGGTTTTTGAACCGGGTTATTTAAAAGTACAACCAGGTGATACCGTGACATTCCGTCCAGAAAATAAAAGTCACTTTGTGCACAGCAAAGCGATTCCTGAAGGTGCACAAAAATTCCAATCTGAAGAAGATCAGGAACTCACGATCACTTTAGATAAAGAAGGTGTTTATGTTTATACTTGCCCAGTACACCGTTCAATGAATATGAATGGTGTGATTCAAGTGGGTGATAATCTACCAAACAAAGAACAAGCAGAGAAAGTGGTGAAAGATCTTGAGAAGAAATCCATGACGAACAAAGGTCGTCTTGAAAAATATTTTGCTCAAGTAAAATAATCGTTGAAATTGATGCGCCAGTTTGATGATTGGCGCATCTTCTTTATGTTTAAACCAATCATTATTTACTATGCTTACGATTACCACTTGCAAAACGTATCCTTCAGCGCCTCAAAATCTTATTCCGGTACAAACACAACTTTCTAATCAAGGTATTCCTACTCAATTTTTACCTTGGCAAGAAACATTACAGAGCCATTTTATTCTGCCTTTAGCGGCATGGGATTACGCAAATTTCTACAATGAATTTACTCAATGGATTAAACAACATAAGAATGCGTTCATCAATCCTGCGGAATTAATGTTATGGAATAGTCATAAAGGCTATCTATGTGATTTGCAGAATTGGGGTGTTAATGTCATTCCTACTCTTATTTGCTCAACAAAAACAGCTGAGATTTTGACCGCACTTGAACGCCAAGATTGGCCTGAATTTGTGATAAAACCTGCTGTAGGGCAGAGTGGTAATTTGGTGACAAAACTAAAACAAGGTGAAGCGTTACCTGATCTTTCTGTATATGGTGAGCAAGTTGTGCTACAGCCGTTTATTCCTGAAGTGGCAACAAATGGTGAAACTAGTTTGATTTTTTTCAACGGTGTATTTAGTCATGCTATTCGCCGACAGCCACCTCAAAATGAATGGCGAGCGAATTCACAATATAAAGTTGAAATTATCCCTGTTGAGGTTGATGATCATATTATTGAAACAGCATGTCATGTTTTACATAAATTGCCAGAAATGCCCGTCTATGCACGCGTAGATGGAACGATTATTAACAATACATTTTTATTGAATGAATTAGAGTTGATTGAGCCTGCGTTATATTTAGATCGTTGGGAAGGGGCGACAGAGCGATTTGTGGATGTGTTAAAAAGCAGAATACTAAAATAAGCGCATAAAAAAACCTTACTTTTTACAGTAAGGTTTTTTCATCTTAACGATTAATTATTTTGCAGCTGGAGCGGCTGGAGTAGCTGGTGCTGCAGGTGCAAATTTTTGTGCTAAAGCAGCGCTGTCTTCTTGTAGTCTGGCTACAGCCGCTTGCAGTTTTTCAACTTTAGCTTGGAAAGCTTTAGTTTGTTCTTCAGTTGGCGCTTTAGTTGCTAAGTTTAATTGATCAACTAATAATTTGCTTGATAATGCAAGCACTTCTTTATTTTGATCTTTAATGCTTTTCACTGAAGGCGCTGTAATATCTAATTTATCTAAGCTTGCAATAGTATCTTCAATAGTTTTGTTGAAAGTTTTGATTGCTTCTTCAATTTTTTTCTCATCTTTTGCTTGAACCGCAGCAGTTAAATCAGATTGAAGTGTTTGTTGTGCAGCCATTTGAGCTTGCACTTGGCTTGCGTTCCATTCAAGTAATTTGTTGTAGTCAGCTTGTTCTTGAGCAAGAGTTGCTTCAGCTGGTTTTGCTGCTTCAGCTGGTTTAGCCGCTTCTTGTTTAGCTTCTGGCGCAGGCTGAGTTGCTTCAGGTTTTGCTGGAGCTGGTTTATCAGCTGGTTTATCACAAGCAGTTAAGAATAATGCAAATAATGCAGTTGCACTGATTTTAGTAAATTTGTTCATAAACAATCCTTTATTGATATATAAAAATTTCTTAGCTTATAAAAACTAAGTCCCTTCTAAGACCGTACATTTTAGAATTAGTTTAAAAAAAATTCAAAAACTATTTTAGTGTTTGAATATATTCACTTAAATTATGAATATCTTGCTCACTTAAACGTTGTTTTGCAGGGCTTCCTGCGCTAGGAATATTTCCTGCTTTTCGTTCTGAAAGTGCGGTTGAAATTTCTTCTGGTTTTAGCTGATTAATAATTTTTGATTCACCCATTGCTGGTTTTTCGCCTTGTTTTCCATGACAAGTTGCACAAGAACGTTTATATACCTTTTCAGCTTTCACTAAGTCAGCTTCGGCAGAAAGGGCAGGGGTTGCAAATAAAAAGCCTAAAACGGGTAAAAATGTAGAGAGTAAGTAAATTCGTTTTTGCATTTTGGTTAGCCTTTAAATAATTTATCTAAATCTGCTGCGGGAATCGCCCCTTCATATTTAGCCTGAATATTGCCTTCAGGTGTAATCACAAAGCTTGTTGGCGTGCCGATAAGCTGATAGCGTTCCGCTGTGATTTTTAATTGGTCTTTGATAACAGGTAGCGTAAGCTGACGTTTGGCAACCACGGCTTTGGTATCGACTTTATCTCCATCCACATTAATGGCGATAAGCTGAACTTTATCTGGATTAGCTTCGGCCAATTTTTCAAATTCTTTTAATTCAGCGACACATCGTCCACAGGTTTCAGACCAGAATGTCAGTAGACGAGTGCCTTTCCAATCATCAAGTTTCACCTCTTTACCTTGTAAATCATAGGCGGCAATATCTGGTGCTTTTTGACCAATAGCCGCGACCTCGTCTTTACAAGAAACGCTGCCCAAAATGACCGCACTTATCGCGAGTAGTTTTATGAATTTATTTTTCATGAATTTCCTCTTTTACAAATTTTCCGTGGTGGAGATAAATAACACGATCGGTTAATTCACCCAATTCAGGATTGTGTGTCACCATAACGATGGTTCGACCTTGGCGATTTAACTCTTGTAGTAAATCCAGTACAAGCGCTTCATTTTTTTCGTCGAGGTTACCCGTAGGTTCATCGGCAAAAATAACGGGTGGTTGGTTCACTAATGCACGAGCAATACATACCCGTTGTTGTTCGCCTCCAGAAAGTTGGCTTGGACGGTGATCAATACGATGACCTAATCCCACTTGTTCGAGCACCGCTTTAGCCGCCGCTTCATCAATCACACTGTGATAGTGCTGTGCGAGCATTACATTTTCAAGTGCGGTCAAATAAGGGATTAAATGGAATTGTTGGAAGACGAGACCAATTTTTTCCGCTCGGAAACGTTGACGACCCACTTCATCCAGTTGTGCCGCATCGACGCCGTCTAAAATCACTTTACCTTCACTGGCGGTATCTAAACCGGTCAGAATATTCATGAGTGTCGTTTTACCCGAACCCGATGCACCCATGATTGCAATAAACTCACCTTGGCGAATTTGAATATTAATATCTTCTAAAGCCGTGACTTGCCCGAATCGTTTATATAAATGTTGCGTTTCAATCACAAATTCACTCATTTTATTCCCCTTTTAACACATTTGCGGTTTGAATATTTAAAGCTCGTTTGGTTGGTACAATCACCGCAATAAAGGCAACCAATAACGATAAGACGATAGTAATTGGAATAACCGGCAGACGCATATCAATATAAGATTTGAATACGGTTAATCCAAGTAATTGTGCCAAGATGTAGCCGAGAATCAGTCCCGCGACAATTGCACAAAGAGCAATGATCAGAATCTCGGTACTAATTTGTTTAATGATGTCGCTCTGTTTTGCCCCCAAGGCTTTTTGCAGCGCAAATTCTTTCGCTCGCTCACCAACAATCGCAATGAGTGTCGTATTCACACAAAGGGTAGCGAGAATCAAAATGACCAATGAGATTAAACCCATCAATCCTTTGATTTTATCTAAAATCTGCCCTTCAGACGCTGAGACTTTTCGAATTGGGCGAGCAGTTAGATCAGGTTGGTGTTGCATAATGTCTTGCGCAAATTGTGCGACATTACCTTGTTCATTTTTCACATTGAGCAAGGCGTTGTTTGCCAATCCTTCTTTATCTAACCAATTTTGTGCAAATTCTAAGCTGACGATTAACATGTTATCTGTGGCATCGCCCGCCTCAACAATCGCTTTAATGGTGAATTCATGTTTTTCGACCGCATTTTTAGACAGAGTCAATTTACTTCCAACGCCTAAATTAAGGCGTTCAGCTAAAGTTTTGCCAATCATGGCATTACGATCGTCAAAATTGACATTAATAGCTGAACCGGTAATTTGCCAATAAGGCGCGAGAACTCGCATATCTTCAAACCACACGCCCATAATGACGATTTTTTCTAAATCACTTCGTGCAACACCATATAAATAAGGGCTGGCTGCTGTGATGAAATTATCCGGTGCATTGTGCAGAATTTGCTTTAATTGGCGTTCTTTCATCAAACCACCATTGGCCGCACCAATGTAAAAGTTAGCCCCAAAAGTACGGAGCTCTTGGCTCATTTTGGTATTAATATCAAAATACACTGCAGCCATTGCGGTGACAATAGATGCACCGACAGTCAACGCAGAGAAGATAATAAATACCCGTTGTAAACGTAGGCGTAATGCTTGGAAAATTAAACGCCAAAACATACTTTTATTGGCGGCCATACAGCACCTCCACTGGGTAAAGTTTGGCAATACGATGGGCTGGGAACCAAGTGCCCACCACAGCAATTAAAATAGACAGCATCAATACGCAAGGGATGACAATCCAAGCAAAACTCAGTGGTACGCCAAATAGCGCAGAGCCAATAAATCTTGCTAAGCCCCAACCCGCAATACAACCAAGAATGCCACCAATTAAGGCACTGATAATGGCTTCACAATAAAATAATAAGGCGATTTGCCATTGGTATGCGCCTAAGGCCTTCATTAGACCAATTTCTTTTGAGCGCTCAATGATCCCTGTACTCATTAATGAGGCAATCCCCATGGCGGCAGCGATTAAAGCGGCGAGAGTAACGACTGCCAACAATAACTGGATTTTACCAATGACGACGCCTTCTGACGCCGCAACCTGCCAAATTGGGCGAACAATAGCACCAGAAATGGCTTCTTCTAACTGATGTGAAATAGAAGAAACATAAGCCGTACAATACCAACGATCGTACTCTTCAGCATCTAACGCATCGGTATTGGCTCGCGCTTTACGAGAAAGGTCATTTTCAGGCACGGTAAGCGCAGAGACTTTAACAGATTGAATTTTCCCTTCTAAGCCCAGTAATTTTTGCACAGCATTGAGTGGCATGACTAATTGATTATCTTCAGCACCACCTGTGGATAAAATACCGGTAATTTCAACCGCACTTTGATTATTAAGTTCATCATTTTGATAGTGAAGCTTGATTTTATCGCCTTGTTTTAGCCCTGTTCGTTGCGCTAATTGTTCACCAATGAGCGCAGGAATAAATTCACCTTCAGGCGTTTCAAGATCGTTTACCCATTCCCCTTGAACATGCCAATATGGGCTAATAATTTTTTGACCAGTATGGAAATCGTCTTCATCCGGTACAGGAATGTTGTGATCGAAAAATGTACCAAGCACATTAATTTGTTCAAGTGCGGTCGATTTTTCATGAGTTTTATCAGAAAGAATTTCGGCTTTCACATCTGCACTTAATAATGGCGCAAATCCCACAATGTTATTTCGCCAGAAAATATCTTTGATATTAGGCAGTTCTTTTTCATCGAGAAAATCTTGGCTACTTAAATCAGTGTTGTGACTGAGCTCATCAGGTAAGGCTGCATTACTCGCAGGTTCGACTAAAATATTGGCACCGTAAGATTTTAGTTCTTTCGCCATTTTGTCGCCGATATCAATAGAAACAGCTAATAGCGCAGAGACTAATCCCGCAGCTAAGAAAATAGTCACCACGGCTAAAAACTTACGTTTTATGTTAAAACGCCAAGATTGGAATAACATTCTTGCTAGCATTATTCCTCCTTACCTAAATATTTTTCAGGGTTATCACGGAATAAATCGAGATTTTTCTCGCTTTCAAAGAAGTAAGTTTTACCTTCGTAATTGTATTTATGCTCAGTTTTGGTATTTTTCATTTGGGTGCCACTAATCGGATCTTTTACATCGATTTCAACAATGGTACTAAATAAATTTAACCCTTCTTCTAAGCTGGTTCGATTAATGAGAATTTCGGTTTCGTTTTGTTGCCAATCTTCAATCGGTACAGGGTTACAACCACCCGGTTTACCAATAGATGGAATAAACATATGTACGCCGCAGCCCACACAAACCACTTGGTTGCCTTCCATGACATAGCCTTGGTCACCACAAAGCAAGCAGGCATCAAATACCGCGGCTAGACTCAATTTATCCGGTTGACGATTAATAACAAAGAAACGCACGGCTTTACCGTCATCAGCAATCCAGACAAAACGGTGTAATTTACCGTCTTTAACTTGCTCAATCGGAATGTGGGCTTGTTGGTTTTCATCTAAGGTAACAGGAATCGCTTCTGAAAGTTGTGGTGGGCGAGAAGCAATTTGCTCCCAATAAAGTTGCGTTGCAAAAGTAATCGCTAAAGCTAAATATCCCCAACCGAGTAGATGAGAGGACGTACGTAATGCGGCTAATTTTTGGCGTTTTTCAATTGGCTCTTGTGTGGCATTAACTTGTTGCTTGCGTGATAAATGAATTTTGCCGTAAAAGATGGCAAGTACAACGAAGAGCAATGCGGCACAGATGTAATTTAACCAACGAGTGATTTCGCCTGATTTCGCAACAAAACTTAAACGAGGCTTGGTAAGCTCAAGCACCTGAAGTTTCATTAAAATCAATAAGAGTTCACCAATAAGTGGCACAAGCAAGCAAATTAAAAGAAGGCTAATTACACCTTTTAAAAGTGCGGTAGATTTTTGTTGTGTTTTTACCGCTTGTTTTAGAAGTAAATAGATCCAGCCTTGTAAGCATAAACAAAAAACAAAGGCAAAAATGACCGCACTTATATGTAAGATCGAATCGGTATTGATAACATCAGTAGAAACGAGAGCAGTAATGTTGGGATCTTTTGCCCAGAAGCTTCCCGCGATGAGCATTAATACCGTTTGCCAAAAGGCAGGTAGGCGACCTTTGCCGAAAATTAAACATAAGGCAAAGATAATCAATAGCGCCAATATCACCGCATTGACGATTAAATTGGTTATTTGTCCCGTAGGTAAACTAAGGCGCAGTACGATACCGGCAATAAAACCGAATAGGCTAAGCCAAATTATTTTTTTTGCACTTACAGAGGATTGTTTACTGTGATAAACACCGAGCAATAATGAAAAAGGTAAAAGTGCTTGAAGCAGGAAAGTAAAAAAATAATTCATAGTTTGACCATTTAATAGGATAAAACAGACGATATTTTAAGGTTAAATGAAATGCTATTGCCTTCCCCTGACAAACAAGGGAAGGCAAGTCGGTAAAATCAATATTTACCTGAGATTATTTGATGCCAGTGAATTTGAATTCATAGCTTACATCAAATGGTTTCCACCAACGACCTACACCTGTTTCAGGGTCAGTGTGGCGGTGCATACCCGCTTTTGAAGGAGGATCGATGTGGTAAGTTAATTTATAGTTACCCACGCCCATCATTTTCACGTTTGCACCATAGTGAGGGCCGTCACCTGCTACCATTGGCATGAAGGTACCTTCTTGTTTTTCACCCGTATCGGTATTCACTAAAGTGTAGTTGATGGTTAAGTAAGGCATCCATTCACCATCACCAAAGCCATTTTTGTTACCTTTTACTGCGTGGATATCCGCTTCTAAGTGGATATCTGATTTCGCTGCAGGTAAACCCATGCCACGAGGTTCCATATCGATTGGTTTGAGATAAACCGCTGCAATTTCCATTTCATTCATGGTTACCGCTTCACCGATTGGATACTCTTGGAATGCGTTTGCAGTAGACGCGGTGAAAATACCCGCAAATAATGCTGTTGCTAAAAGTGCTTTTTTCATTGTTTTTCTCCTAAAGGATTGTTGGGTATTACGCGGCTTTTTTGCTTTGATATTTCATAATAAACAGAGCAAATACGGCTGCGATGAGTAAGATTGCTTGTGGAATTAGGGTTTCCATATAAGGATAAATACCTAACCACGAAATTTCAGGCACACCGCTAATCAGCGTTGGCTCGAAAAGTTTACCTTCAATGAGTTCTAAAACAGATTTACCGGCGAATACAAAGGCCATTAAATACATAAAAGAACCCGTGAACATAAAGAATGGTTTAAGCGGTAATTTCACCACGGTATAACGCATCACGAAGTAGCAAATGGTAAGAATAATTGCGCCGACAATGATACCTGCGAAAAGATAGATAAAACTGACCGCACTTTTCGCATCACCCATGAGGGCATAATAGAACAATACGGTTTCAGCCCCTTCACGATATACGGCTAAGAAGCTGGTAAGCCATAAGCCGATGAGTGAGCCAGTCGTGAGGGCAGTAGAGAGTTTGCCTTCTAAATAACGTTTCCAGTTTTGTGCTTCGACTTTCGACAATAACCAGTAACTCATCATAAAGAGCATGATTACGGCAAAAATCATCGTAAAGCCTTCGAGCAATTCGCGGTTTTGACCGGAATTTTCAAAGATAAGTTGGAAGATAAATGCGGTAATCACACTGGCAATTAATGCCACATAAACAGACTGACGGATAACCGGCAATTTATCTTGGTGGTTATTTTTAATTAAGTAAGTCACGATAGCCGCAACAATTAACAAGGCTTCCAAACCTTCACGAAGAATGATTAAAAGGCTATATAAGAACATCGACCAATCGCTTTGTTCTCCGCCCTGTAACATTTCAACCGCTTTAGTTAGATTCTGGTCTAAACCATCAGCTTGAGCTTGTAACTTATCACCTTGTTCAGCTTTCATTAAACTCACTAAACGAGTAAAGTAGCCTTCAAGTTCCGCTTTAAAGTTGCTATCACGAGAGCCAATTTTGTTTTCCATCCCCGTACTTTCAAACACGTCAAAATAGGTGTCTTGTACGGAAAGAATCGCTTTTTTGCTTTCACCTTGTTGATAGAGCGCAATAGCTTGTTGAATACGTTGATTGATCTCTTGTTTAATCTTATTCCAATCTTGCTCTTGTTGATTATCTGTTGCTTGCTGCGATGCATTAGATTGAACATTTTGTTCTTCACGTGTCGTTGGCAGGTTAGGCAAGTTTTCTTCAATATCTTGTAATAATTGCGTGCTTTGGTAACCAAGCTCTGTGATTTGATCGGCTTGTTCACTTAAACGGATGATGTTGTAAAACTGTTGATTAATCGCCGCTGAAGTTTCTGCGGAGCGATTTTGGCGAATGGACATTTCCATTTCTGAATTTTTATAGCCATCGTATTGCGCTTGTTGGAACAATTTTTTTGCGTTAGCGAGATCACCATTTTGATATGCTTCGAGCCCTTGAGCGATCAAGTCATCAATGGTTTTAAAACTTTGTTGCCAATAAGGAGCAATCGCTTGATTATCATAAACACCATGTTGACCATCGGCATTGAGCTGATGACCTTCAATCAATGATGGCAACACTTCTTGTAATTCTTTTTTGAGCTGATCGATTTTAGCTTGAATCTCTTGTTGTGAACTGCCTTCACCGATCATTTTACGGATCTCGCCAAACGTGGCTTCCATTTGGTAGCTTTTTTGTGCGGAGAAATTGATTCGAATCGGGCCTTCTAGATTTTCAAACACTTCAAAATAAGCCATTTGCACTTCAGTTCGAGCGTCATCTGTATTTCCTTGTTGGATAAGTTGAGACGTTTTATCTAAGCGAGCCGTAATATCATCAACCCATTGTTGATAGTTATCTTGTGCAAGGAGTGAAGAAGAAAAGGCGAGTGAAAAAATTAACAAGAAAAATCGAATAGAACGGAATAGCATCGTCTATTTACCTCATTACCTCAAATGAAATTAATTCCTATTTATAATTATCCTTTGACGTCAGTGAAATGACAATAAATAATTCTAATTTTTGTGATGGAGATCAAAAAATTTACAAGAGGTAGAAATCCTAGATGGTTATTTTATGCTCAAAAGAATAAAGCGCCCTTGTTAGACGCTTTATCGAGATATCAAAGAGCGGTCAAAAATAAGCGAGTTTATTGAGCGGGTGCGGCTTCTTCAACAGGCGCTTTATTATCTAACACATCCCATACACTTTCTTGTTTTGCTGATTCAGGTTGATCAGGTTGTGGCGATTGTGTAGTTTGTGCAGCGGTAGACGTTGCCGTACTCGTTGTTTGCGCAGACGCACAGAAGTTTTGATCTTTATTTGCCCAAACAGGAATTGTTCGATTACTACCACAGCTCCAACTACCGTAAGCATTGATGCCAACCCATTTAATCGTAGAAGGTTGTCCGAGTTTTAGTTTTTCAATAACGACACGGTTTAAATAATCTTTATAGATTTGTAATGCACCAGAGGCACCCGTCAATTTGGTTTCACCGTTATCATCACGACCTAGCCAAATGGTGCTGACATTTTTACCATCAATACCCACAAACCACGTATCACGGGCATCATTGGTGGTGCCTGTTTTACCTGCAAGACGAAGATCCGCGTAATCATTTTGTAAGCTACGCGCGGTACCACGTTCTACGGTTTGTTGCATCGCATACAAGGTTTGATAAGCCGCTTCTCTCGGCACCACTTGATCCGGCACGGTATTATGTTCGTAAATAATATTGCCTTGGCGATCAGCAATGCTTTGAATAGTGCTTAACTCAATTTTGCCACCTTGATTTGCAATGGTTTGATAGAGTTTGGTCACATCATAAGGTGAAATACTATAAGAACCGAGCAAGGTTGCAGGCACTTTGGGAATCGCTACATTATCCCAGCCCATGGCTTTTTGCGTATCGATCACTTTGCTTAAACCGACTTTCATCCCAATATTTACCGTTGGAATATTCAGCGAGCGAACAAGGGCATCCATCAACATCACCGAACCGCTGTATTTGCGATCGTAGTTACGAGGTTGCCAAGGTTGGCTACCTTTAACATAAATCGTGATTGGCTGGTTTTGAATTGGCGTATTTAAACGAAATTGTTCCGGATTCATCAGTGCGGTCAAATAAATGGATGGTTTTACCAAAGAACCAATTTGACGTTTTGACATTAACGCACGGTTAAAGCCCGCATATTCTGTTTGTAATCCACCGACGACAGCACGTATTTCACCCAAGTGATAATCCGCGACAATCATTGCGCCTTCTAAATGTGGATTTTTAGTTTGAACTTGCAATTGATTGACCGTATTCACCACGGCATTTTCAGCTTGTGCCTGTTGTTTTAAATCCATGGTGGAGAAAATTCTCGCACCAAGTAGTGCAGAGGTTTTGTTTTCCCCTAATTGACGGCGAAGATCGGCTTGCAATGTTTGAATGAAAGCAGGGTATTTACGTGAAATTTGACCTTTAGCTTGCACGCCTAATGGACGTTTACTCAACATCTCATACAACTCATCCCCAATCATTTGGTGATCAAGCATCAGTTTTAACACCACATTTCGGCGCTCGAGTGCATATTGTGGATTTCGCCATGGATTATAAAGGGATGGTCCTTTCACCATGCCAACTAAAAGGGCAATTTGGTCTAGGCTAATTTCACGGATAGAGCGACCAAAATAGAATTGGCTCGCCAACGCAAAACCGTGAATTTGAATATCGCCATTTTGACCAAGGTAAATCTCGTTAAGATAGGTTTCTAAGATACGGTTTTTATCATATCGCCAATCTAATACTAATGACATCAAGGCTTCATTGGCTTTACGTGTAACAGAACGTTCGCTTGATAAGAACAAGTTTTTAACTAGTTGCTGAGTCAGTGTACTGCCGCCTTGAACCGTTTGACCTGCTCTAATATTGGCAATCATTGCACGCATAATACCGATAGGGTTAATCCCGTTATGCTCATAAAAATGGCGATCCTCTGTGAGTAATAAAGCATCGATGAGTAAGCGAGGATATTGTTGTAATGGAATCGCTAAACGATCTTCATTATCTGATTCCAACATCGCAATTAATTTAGGCGCAAGACGGAATTCATCAACCGCTTTTACATTGACTAAATCTTCAATACGAGAAAGTTTGTTATCGGTAAAACGTAAACGCAATACACGTTGAGGTTCAGGCTTGTCAGGATAAGGGAACGCACGACGAAGTAACACGATGGTATCCTCTTCGAGTTTAAAATCGCCTGGTGCTGCAATCATCGTGGTTTGACGGTATTCGTTATCGAGTAAGATTTGAATGACTTCGTCAAAAGAAAGGTTATCAGACAGTTTTACGCTTTCTAAACGGCTATACACTTCTGCCGGTAAACGCCAAATTTGGCCATCCATTTTTGAGCGAATTTGCCAATCTAAATAGCCACCATAAAACACGGCAAGCGTCCCTAAAGTAAAGGCTGCTTTAGCTAAAAAGATTTTACAAGAACGGCGCTTATCTGGCGCTTGTGTTTCTTGTTGTTCAGGTGAGGTGTTTTCCGTTTCCGACATAATAGTTAGCTTCAGAGAATGAGGTTAAGCAATAAATTCAAAATAGGCATTAAGAAAGTGGATGAAGTCTGTTGTGCCGCAGAAGGCGATACTTTCTTCATCATAATAATGGAAGTCGTCTTCTAAAATTTCATCTGTTTCTATCGCAAGGTTATTGGCGCGAATCATCACTTCATCGGTATTGATAAAAAGCGTGTATTCTGAACCAATCAACGTGACTTCATCATTATTTTTAATCTGCTTACAGGCAGAAAGTGCGGTCAAAAACGCTTGAGGATTTGACCGCACTTCTGAATTAAACCAATTGGCTAGCGCAATGTGTTCCATCGAACATTTGGCGTGCACATTGCCTAGATAATGAGTAAATTGAAAATCCATATTAGATGCTGAATGACGAACCGCAGCCACAGGTGCTGGTTGCATTTGGATTGTTTACCACAAAACGAGAACCTTCCAAGCCTTCAGTGTAATCAACGGTACCACCAATTAAGTATTGTAAACTCATTGGGTCAATCACTAATTGCACACCGGCTTTTTCAATGGTTAAGTCGCCTTCATTGACTTTATCGTCAAAGGTGAAACCATATTGGAAACCGCTGCAACCGCCACCGGTGATATAAACGCGTAATTTTAATTCGTTGTTTTCTTCTTCGCTAATTAAACTTTTTACTTTATTGGCTGCCGCATCAGTAAAAGTTAGCGGCACGGCCATATCTAAATCTGACATATACTATATTCCCACTTTCCTAAAATAATCTTTGTATTATCTAATAACCCGTCAATTCATTCAAGATTTTTCACGGAATTAGTGCTATTATACGCAGATAAATCTGAATTAAATAAGGAGAAATAATGGGCATTCCATTAAGAACTGAAGAAGAACTTGTTAAGTTGCGTGAAGCGTGTAAATTAGCATCTGATGTTTTGGTTATGATCGAACCTTATGTAAAAGAAGGGGTGACGACGGGAGAATTGGATCGTATTTGTCACGATTATATGGTGAATGTACAAAAAGTGATTCCTGCTTGCTTAAATTATCATGGTTTCCCGAAAGCAACCTGTATTTCTATCAATGAAGTGGTTTGTCATGGTATTCCAAGCGACGATAAAAAATTAAAACGTGGTGATATTGTTAATATTGATGTGACCGTAATTAAAGACGGTTATTTCGGTGATAATTCGAAGATGTATGTCGTGGGTGAAACTAATATTCGTAGTCAAAAATTGGTTGAAGCCGCACAAGAAGCACTTTATGTGGGATTACGTACGGTTAAGCCGGGTATTCGTTTAAATGAAATTGGTAAAGCGGTACAAAAATATACTGAAAGCCAAGGTTTTAGCGTGGTGCGTGAGTATTGCGGCCATGGCGTAGGGACAGAATTCCACTGCGAACCACAAGTATTACACTATTATGCGGATGATGGCGGTGTGATTTTAAAACCGGGTATGGTATTCACCATTGAGCCAATGATTAATGCGGGTAAAAAAGAAGTGCGAATTATGGGTGATGGTTGGACAGTAAAAACCAAAGACCGTAGCCATTCAGCTCAATATGAACACCAAATTGTCGTGACCGAAACCGGTTGTGAAGTGATGACAATCCGTGATGAAGAAATTGCGGAAGGTCGAATTCAACGTATGATGAATAATCTTTAAGTTCAGCTAAAAGCCTACGATAGTGGGCTTTTTTTATAATTGTTTTATTTGTGGAATACCTATGCTTTTTCCTTATCATTTCGACTCACCACTCACGCCAAGTGCGGTCAAAATTCAGCGTGAAAATTTGAAGGAATTTGAACGTCAGCATTTTGCTGATTATTCCGTTTTTGAGCTGATTGTTAACCGTACACAATTTTGTGATGATTTGTTAAAACAGCTTTGGCAGCAATTTGAATTAGATAAAGCTCATCTTACCTTAATTGCAGTAGGTGGGTACGGAAGACAAGAAATGTTTCCTTTATCTGATTTGGATTTTCTTATTCTTTCAAAAGAAGAAAGAGGCGTTGAAACGGAAGAAAAAATTGCTCAGTTTGTGCAGTTCTTGTGGGATTGTGGATTCGACGTAGGGCATAGTGTTCGCTCTTTAGAAGAATGCGAAAAAGAAGGCAAACAAGACATTACTATTGCCACCAATTTGCTTGAGTCTCGTTATTTATCGGGAGATGTATCGCTTTTCAATAGCTTAGGCGAAATATTGAAAAAGCCAGATTTTTGGGCGGTAAAACCATTCTTTGATGCCAAAGTACAAGAGCAAATTGAACGTTATCATCGTTACCACAACACCAGTTACAATTTAGAACCCGATTTAAAATACAGCCCTGGTGGTTTGCGGGATCTTCACCTTTTATATTGGATCGCATTACGTCATACCGGAGAAATGACCCTTGATGGCATTTTGGAAAGCGGCTTTATTTACCCATCAGAACATCAGCAATTATTAGAAAGCCAAGAATTTTTATTCAAAGTGCGGTTCGCTTTACACTTGATTTTAAAACGTTATGACAACCGCTTGTTGTTTGATCGTCAAATCAAAGTGAGTGAGATGCTTGGTTTTGAAGGCGAGGGAAACCGTGGTGTCGAAAAAATGATGAAACGTTTTTTCCAAGCTTTACGCACGATTTCTCGTCTGACCGATATCCTGATTAAGCACTATAAAGAGCATTTTTTATCAACGGATGGAGCGGTTTCTATTCATCCTTTAGATGAAAATTTTGAATTAGTGAATCAAAGTTTGTGTTTACGCAAGGAAGACGTGTTTTTACGTTCACCGGATCGTATCTTGGATCTTTTTTTCTATCTTACGCAGCATGAAAAAGCCGAAATTCATTCTTCAACATTACGCCAATTACAGATTGCGTTGGAAAGTTTGACGCAGAAATTGTGTGATATTCCTGAAGCAAGAGAAAAATTTATTCGGTTATTTAATCAACCGAAAGCGATTCAGCGTGCATTCCTCCCAATGCACCAATATGGTGTGTTAACGGCTTATTTGCCACAATGGCAGGGGATTGAAGGCTTGATGCAATTCGATCTTTTCCACATTTACACGGTGGATGAGCATACCTTGCGAGTGATGTTGAAATTGGAAAGTTTCTTAACTGAAGACGCAGCTGAATCCCATCCCATTTGTCATCAAATATTTAGTCAAATTTCTGACCGCACTTTGCTTTATGTTGCCGCACTTTTCCATGATATAGCGAAAGGGCGAGGGGGGGATCATGCAGAGTTAGGGGCTGAAGATATTGTTGAATTTGCCCGTTTGCATGGTTTTGATCGTCGAGAAATTGAAACTATGGCTTGGCTAGTGAAAGAGCATTTGCTCATGTCAATTACTGCACAGCGTCGAGATATTCATGATCCTGAAGTTGTGATGAGCTTTGCGGAAAGTGTACAAAATCATGTGCGTTTAGATTATCTCACTTGTCTGACCGTTGCGGATATTTGTGCGACAAACGGCACCTTGTGGAATAGCTGGAAACGTTCTTTATTTGCGTCTTTATACGACTATACGGCGCAACAATTCCGACAAGGGATGGACTTATTATTAGATAATGAAGAAAAAATCCTTGAAAATCGTCAATTGGCGTTGGCAATTTTATCCGAAGAAAAACCAGAATTATCGGAGGAAAAAATTTTAGCACTCTGGCAACGTTGTCCAGATGATTATTTCTTACGAAATAGTCCCAAACAAATTGCGTGGCATACAGAGTTATTAGCTGAATTTGATGGTGAAGTACTCGTTAAAATCAGTAACCGTTTTTCTTCCGGCGGAACAGAAATTTTTGTTTATTGTCCCGATCAAGCTAATTTGTTTAATAAAGTGGTCTCAACTATTGGCGCGAAAAAATTCAGTATTCATGATGCGCAAATTTTAACATCCGATGATGGCTACGTATTCGACAGCTTTATCATCACAGAATTAAATGGTGAATTGGTTCGTTCAGAACGTCGCCGAGAATTAGAGACGGTATTAACCTCAGTTTTATTAGGTGAAAAATTACCATCCATGTCTTTTGCAAATAATCGACAGTTGCAACATTTCACTGTAAAAACAGATGTCCGTTTTTTGAAAGAAACTAAAAAAGAGCATACTGAATTAGAAGTGGTGGCTTTAGATAAACCTGGTTTATTGGCTCAAATCAGTCAAATTTTCACCGAATTAAAACTCAATATTTGTAATGCAAAAATCACGACTGTAGGGGAAAAAGCCGAAGATTTCTTCATTCTGACAAATGAAAAAGGCACAGCATTGACCGAAGAGGAAAGGGGATTGTTAGAAAACGTGCTCTATGAACGCTTATAATATAAAATAAAAAAGCGCGGTTAAACTTAACCGCACTTTTGCTATTTATTGAATATCTTTTTTAAGAAACAATACGAATAACTCAATCAGAGAAGGGTAGAATTGGCTTTTCAATTTTACTTTCTGACTTTGTTGTTGAAATAAATCCATCCAACTAAGTAAAACAATTTGTGCAAATTCTTTTTGTTTCTCGTCATTTTGATCCTCAATGAGCTTTATAAAAATACTCAATAGTACACCAATATGATCGCTTGGTTCATTCTGCGCTTTATTTACTTTGAGCTTGTAGTGTTGCATATAACCATCTACAAGTGAGAGCGCTTTTGAAAGTTCTTCATCTTGTAAATAGGCTGACATGTAAGGAATTGCACTTAGGCTTCCTTCTAATAAGAAGCAATGAGTGAAATCTGCAGCAAGTTCAAGTTGATCGTATTGCAAGGATTTTAGTGCATTACGCAATGTATCAACTTGCTGTGAAAACCCCATTTCTCCTAAAAGCTCAAATAAGCTGTCGAAATGCCCATTTTGATAATAAGAAAGTTGCTCTTGGGTAAGCTCTTTGCTTAACAAAGAGCCCATCCATTGATAAATAAATGCTCGTTCTTGATTATCTAAATTAAGCATCTTCTATTGCTCCGCTAAAGCCATTTGGTTTTGGTGCGACGCCTTGGAATTTTTCGACATTGACTAAACAAGTATTAGCAGATACAGCTTGAGCAAGCATCGAGCTACCGATATCTAATGTCATGGTATTTGGGTCACCGTAGGTATCAATTGCACCGATTTCAGGACCTTCTGGAGAGTACCATGCCCCTTCTTGTAAACGTACAACGCCACTTGGGAAATTATCAGAGATATGTGCACCAACAATAGCTTGTCCACGGTCATTAAATACGCGTAGAAGATCACCATGTTGAATCCCTAATTTTTCTGCATCTTGTGGGTTCATGAATAGTGGTTCACGTCCTTGAATGCTGTAAGTTTCTCTAAGCTCTTTTGATTCACAAAGTTGTGAGTGAAGGCGCTTATCCGGGTGAACAGATTGTAACCAGAATGCAAATTTATCTGAATGAGGGCCGCCATGAGAACGCTCGGCTTTTTCAAACCACATTGGATGCCCTTTACAGTCAGAATAACCAAAGCTCGCAATTTTATTACTGTAAATTTCAATAAAACCTGATGGTGTTCCTAATGCATGAAGCTCTGGATCTTCACGGAAGTCAGCATGTCTTACCCAAGGTTTACCCTCTGGGAACATGACATAGCCTTTTTCCCAGAATTCTGCAAATGGAGGCATATCAAATTTGCCTTTGTTTTCTTTTCGGCAATCTTCATATAATTTTTCAACCCATTCCATTTCATCCATATTGCGACAATATTCTTTTTCTTTGCCAAAACGGCGGCAGAGTTCTTTAAATATCTCGAAATCTGGTTTGGATTGATAGAGTGGATCGACTAATTTTTGCATTGCGATAATGCCACGGTTGCTATAAGAACCGTAAGCATCAATATCGTTACGCTCAAATGGTGTACAGGCTGGTAATACAATGTCGGAGAATCGACAAGTTGCAGTCCAACTGTAATTGATCGATACAATCGTTTCTAACGCTAAAAAGGCTTTTTTCATTTTATTGCGTTCAGACTGTCTATGCCACTGATTACAACCAGTAAAGATAGCCATTTTATAAGGTGCATAAACCACTTTGCTACCATTGTAGTTAATGGTTTCACCTGGATATAAAAGTGAATCAGTGACACGTGCGCAAGGTAAAACTGCACTGTAGCCTTTATAGTCTTTATTATTATATTTTGGTGTTTGATCCTCATCTAAGTTTAATGGGAATGCACCAGGCATAGCTGCACCAGATTCTGGAATACCAATAGAGCTATAATGGTGAGCATAACTAATTCCACCACCAGGTAAGCCAATTTGACCTAACATCGCGGCTAAAACAGCACCTAACCAATAAGGTTGTTCACCATGTTGTTGACGTTGAATAGCCCAACCAAAAATAAGTTGAGTACGTTTGCCCGCAAGCATGTGAGCAAACTCACGAATGCGATCAGCACTCACACCACAAATCTTCGCTGCCCACTCTGGTGTTTTTTCAATGTGATCTTCAGTTTGACCAAGTAAGTACGGCACAAATTTTTCAAAACCAACGGTGTAAACATCAATAAATTTTTTATCGTATAGCCCTTTGGTGTAAAGCTCATGTGCAATAGCCAGCATAAACGGCACATCAGTTTGTGGGTTAATGTACTGTTGTTCACAATTTAAGTAACGTTGTGTTTTCGTTTTAACAGGGTCAACACTAATCACGTTAATTTGCTTATTCGCGATTTTTTCTTTTAACATTTCTAAGTAAGCATAGGCCTCATGGGTTTCACAGTTCCAACCCACTTGTAAGTTTTTAACCGGATCGCTTGCCCAGAAAATGATGTTTTGACTTTCTTTTAAGATAATTTCCCAAGAAGTACCTTGAGAATAAACCTCAGTTGAACCTAATACATAAGGTAAAATTACTTGACCGGCACCAGTTGAATAATCGCCCGCGGTGCTAACACTGTTTCCGTGCATCGCAATCGCACGAATCATATGGTTACCACAACTATGGAATTGTCCAGTTGAACGCCAACCTACGTTACCTGCATGTAACGCCCAAGGACCATAGTTTTGCTGAATGCGTTCTAATTCTTCATAGAAGAGATCTAAAGCCTCATCCCAAGTGACACGAACAAAGCGGTTATCGCCACGAGAAGTGCGGTCGCTTTTTTCTTTATTTTTGAGCCAATCTAAACGTACCATAGGGTAGCGAATACGTGATTCGCTATAAATAAGCCCTTTGATACCATTGATCATTTCTGTTGGGTATTTATCTAACTCAAAAGGTTTTACGTCAACGACTCGACCGTTTTCTACTTTGGCACGAATTGCACCCCAGTGAGAGCCGGTAATTTTCCATTGAGTAATATCTTCATCTGTCGATGTTTTTGCGACTAACCAATTAGGCATTGCGCACGCAGCACCCATAAGAGATATATTTTTTAAAAATTGACGACGTGTTTGTAACATAATGATATCTCCTATTTTCCTTCTTCTTTATTAGGTGCTGTATCTGAAGCATGTAATTGTAAATAACGTAATACTTCTTTACCGGTTGAGTCATCAATATTCGTAAAGCCAACCATTCCTTTAAATAGACCAATCCAGGTGTTGGAATCAAAATGATCAACATGTGGCTGTCTATGACAAGTACTACATTGTGTTTTATAAACGTTTTCTGCCGTTTCCCATACGGTATTTACATCGCTAATTAATTGATTTTTTGCAATCCATACCGGTAATTTCACTTTTTGCCAAGTTAAGCCCGTTAATGGATCTTCTTTGGTTTCTAAGACGGTATATTGCGGTTCAGACTGCATAAATTCTTTTGTTAATACCGCATCGGTAATATTTTTACCAAATTGGTTATACCAAATGCGTCCAAATCCTTTATCTTTACGCCACATCACCAATTCAACAAGATCACCTTTATCTGTGGATTTTACTGCATTAACTGGCGCGGCTGTTTCGAGATGACCGATATTTTGAGTTAACGCCTCATCTGCAAATAATGGCACAATGGCTTTCGCATAGTATTGTTGAGATGGCTTAATATCATTCACGACTAATGCTTCAAATTTCGATGTATTTCCAGTATCTGCTTTTTTAGCCGGTAAGTGGTGAGCGATACCTTTATGACAATCGACACAGCTTTGATTACGTTCTGCAGCTGGCTTCATGGCTTTTTGTGCCGCTTTAGACATTTTTTCAAAGTTCATGCGATCGTAACTATGGCAATTTTTACATTCTTTAGAGCCATTTGCGGAAAATCTAGCCCATTCACGTTCTGCCATTTCTGCGCGATGTTCTTCAAAAGAGCCCTCTTCATTATATTTACCGCTCAATTCTGCCAATACTTCGCGGCTTGCTTGCATCTTACGTGCATATTTTGCGGTTTTGTCATGTGGCAAGTGACAATCAGGGCAGGTTGCACGTACGCCACTGCTATTACTCCAATGTACAGTTTGTTTGAGTTCTTCAAGAGGTGTTTCCATTGAATGGCAACTCACACAAAACTCTTCTGTGCTTGTCGCATCCATGACATTATTAAATTGTTGCCAAGCAATTGCACCAGCTATAAAACCAAGCGTAACGAGTACACCTAGCCCAATTCGGTTAGATGGTTTCAGAAAGAATGACTTTATTTGTTTTTTCATTTTCGGCTCCTTATATTGGCTAAGCGGTTGGTAAACCAATTACATATAATTGTAAGAACCAGACAATAAAGCCATATAACCCCACACTCATTGCCATACCTAAAGGTAAAATAATAAATAATAAAAGTAGTAATTTTGAGATATCACTTCTCATTGATGATTGATTCATCGCTCCCTCTATATGTTTATATTTACATACTTGTT
>NZ_CALJRX010000294.1 GCF_937976265.1 uncultured Haemophilus sp. | reverse complement strand
CTTGATGAAAGCAATAAAAGGAAAAAATAAAAAAGTGCGGTTAAATGTGATCTGACCCACAAAATCCATCCGTTTCCCATGGAAGACATTAGGCTATCTGCATAAGAAAAATGCGCGTTAGGGATAACGCGCATTTTTTGTCGATTACATTACCATTTGTAAGAGACAGTAGCTAAGATATTGCGACTCGCTCCGTAGTAACAATACGTATCACAACCGGATAAGAATTTTCTGTCACCAACATTCTGCACGTTAACTTGCGCACTCCAGTTTTTATTAATAGCGTAATTTGCCATAAGATCAACAACCGTGGCTGATGGCACTCTCGCACCATTATACACGCCATATTGTGAAGCGGTGACACTGCTGCCTATATAACGCACGCCCGCCCCCAAGGTTAAACCCTCCAAAGTACCTTCTGTGAAAGCATAGTTAGCCGCGGCAGAAAAGCTGTGTTTCGGGAATAATTCTTGACGAATATTGCCTGTTGCCGTTTCTCTTTCCGCTTTTAAATAAGTGTAAGCAAAAATGGCAGAAATATTTTTTGTCAGTTGAGCATCAAGTTGTACTTCCACACCGCGACGTTTAATTGGATCTGCACTGCTAACTGTTGCAGTTGTGCCGTTAGAAATTAATGCGCCTTTGTCTTTCGCTTGGAAATAAGCGATAGAAATCGTGCCATCTAGCCAATTTGGTAGATATTTCACGCCCACTTCATGTTGCTTTGTGGTATTCGGTTTATAAAGGGATTGATTGCCGCTTAACCCAGTTGGCAGACGGAAGGATTCGGTATAGCTGTAGTATGGATTAAGTCCGATTGGCGATAAATACATTGCAGAAGCAGAATAAGAGGTTTTATTCGCTTTTACAGATTGTGAACTGGAATATTCGTCATTTCTTGCTTTGTCATGACGAATCCCCATACCTAATTTCACGGAATCTTTAATCGTTAAGCTATCTTGTAAATAGAAACCAAGTTGACGAGATTTGATGTGGGTATTCGGTGCGCTGCTTACATCTTGTGCTTGGTTATAGCCTGAATGTGAGTTAAAGACATTCGTTGCCGACGTTGCACCAAATAAGGTGTAAAGTGCATTTACACGTTGGTGGCGATAATCAAAACCAGCAACAACGGTATTTTTAATAGACTCATTTTTAAAGTCATAGCTTAGGTGATTATCTAATGTGTGTGATCTCGCCGTACCATCATTAAATACGACGCCGCGAGTGAGTGAATAACTGCCTGCATCGGCAAAAGAAATCGGCGTGTATGTTGCGCTATATGCAGCAGGATAAGCATAAGAACCACGGTGATAATTATCCACATAAGCGTAACGATAGCTGCTGTTTACGCGGAAACCATTATCAAAATCATGCTCTAATTCATAACCTAGGCTATATTGACGATTGGTTTCGGTATCATTAACAGGATCACCAAGATTAGTTTTACGATCAATTTTTCCATTTGCGGTAGGGACAAGCGTTCCATCTTGCGGGAAAAAGTTTGAACTTGGTGTGCCGTGATCGCGTTGGAAGCTGGTGAGTATGGTTAAGCGAGTTTTCGGCGTAAGATCAAACTCAAAACTTGGCGCGATGTAGTAGGTTTTATTGTCAGTTTGATCAATTTCCCCATCTGTAGCAAAGTAATTTGCAACAAAACGATAACGGGCGGTTTCATCAGCGTTAAATGCACCAGTGTAATCAATACCCACACCATATTGATTATGGTTGCCTAATTGGGTTTTAAATTCACCTTTTCCCACTTGTTCTTTGTGAGGTCGTTTGCTTACGTAGTTGATTAAACCACCTGAATGCGCCGCACCAAAAGTTAAGGCGTCTGCGCCTTTAGTGATTTCGACCGCTTCTAAACCAAACACATTGGTGTGTGGCGTAAAGAACCCGTAAGCCAAAGAGGGCATACCATCTACTGCTTGTGTTGCTTCCGCACCGCGAACGCGGAACCAGTTGGTATTGGTGTCATTACCAAAAGATTGATTTGTAAAACCGGCTTGATAACGACCAAGTTCATCAGCTTTTGTTACACCTTCGCGGTCAAGCGTTTCACTGCTTACCGCTACGGTTGATTTTGCTTGATCGAATGGCACTTCGCCCATGCGAAACATGGAACCACCGGTGACCGTGATTTCATCCAATTCTTCCGTTTTCTGCTCTTCCGCATATGCAGAACTCATCGCAAAAACGACCGCACTTGCCAGCGCGCTATATACAAAGTTTTTTTTCATGTTGCTTTCTTCCTATATGTGACTTTCCTATGAAAGTTGAGGTTAATAAATTTGTTACACTTTTCGCATCATTGCTAAAAAATACGTTCCACCCACTAAGGTCGCCACTAAGCCCGCAGGGATTTCATAAGGGAACAGAATTTGTCGTCCGATCCAATCG
>NZ_CALJRX010000293.1 GCF_937976265.1 uncultured Haemophilus sp. | reverse complement strand
CGATGGTAGTGTGGGGCTTCCCCATGTGAGAGTAGGACACCGCCAGGTACTGAATGTAGAACCCCGAGCTGAAGAGCTTGGGGTTTTTGTTTTTTAGATTGGAGTTTAATAAAATAAAAGTGCGGTCAAAATTAGAATAGTTTTATTAAAGATGTTTAAATCTTTTAATGAGAAAATAGAGGTGGAATGGTACAATCACCAAAATTTTTTATAGGATAAATAACACAAATGGCTCGTAAAAAGAAAACTCGTAAAATTAGCGATATCATGCCAATTCGTAAATCAGATAAGAAACCTGAAGCACCGAAACTATCAGGTAAGAAATTAACACGTTATGAATTAGACGCTAAGGCAAGAGAAGATAAGAAAAAACGTAAACATAAAGGTTTAGCATCGGGTTCTCGTCATAGTAACGCTGAGCAAAATAAGCATAATCAAGTCGTTGAACAAAAAGATCCGCGGATTGGTAGCCGTAAAAAGGTTCCACTGATTGTTGAATTTGTGAATAAACCTGAGAAAGGGATGACAATTCCAGTAGTCAAAGAACCGAAAAAACTTGCGCCTGAAGTTGAGTTAGAACGTTTAGAAAATAATGAAATTCTAAATGAATTGTTGGATGCCTTAGATGAAGGTAAAACGATTAGTAAAGCTGATCAACAATTTGTGGATGAATGCTTAGATCGTATTGCTCAGTTAATGGAAGAATTAGGTATTCAAGATGAAGAAGAGACAGAGGATGATCTCTATCGAACCTTCGAGAAGATTGATATCAACCAATTCAGATAATTGTCATGTGGCCGATTATTTTAAGTATTATTGCTTTGGGAATTATTGCTGGCGTATCATTCTATGCTTTCAAATTACTGAGAAAGTTACGCGAGCAAAACACGCTCATCAAACAGGCTAAAATAGCACGTACAAAACGCCTAAAAGAGAGTATGGTAATTATCGCTAAAGCGATGCAAAATGGAGATTGTAACCATTCAGAAGGAGTGATTCGTTTATCAATGCTTTTACTCCCTTTTGGACAATCTTTGCAGCCATATCAAGCGATGTATGCACTTTATAATATTGTAAAAGAAATGCCTACGCATGAAGCTCGGAAAGCATTGTTAAAAAAAGAAAGAATGAAACTCGATCTTGAGCGAGAAAGTGCAGAAGCAAAATTTGAAGAAGAAATTATGTTGGAGTTACGTCAGTTTTTAAATGACGTAGAGAAATTTGGGGAAGCTTAATGTCTGAAATTATTTGGGATCTTGCGTTAATTCAAAAATATAACCAATCAGGACCTCGTTATACATCTTATCCAACTGCATTAGAATTTAATGAAAGTTACACAAACGAAGATTTTATTGCAGCGGCCAATCGTTATCCGGAAAGACCACTTTCCCTTTACGTACACATTCCGTTTTGTCACAAACTTTGCTATTTCTGTGGCTGTAATAAGGTGATTACTCGTCATCAACATAAGGCGGATATTTATCTTGATTACCTTGAAAAAGAAATCAAAGCGCGTTCAGAATTATTCAAAAATCGTGTTGCGACTCAAGTGCATTGGGGCGGCGGTACACCGACTTATTTGACAGAAGAACAATCTGCTCGTTTGATGAAGATGCTTAAAGATCATTTTACGATTGCGGATAATGCAGAAGTCAGTATTGAAATGGACCCACGCGAGATTGAACTCGATATGCTTGATCATTTACGCAATATTGGTTTTAACCGAATCAGTATGGGTGTACAAGATTTCAATAAAGCGGTTCAAAAAGCGGTAAATCGTGAACAAGATGAAGAGTTTGTGAATGCATTGCTTGTTCGTGCTCGTGAGTTAGGTTTCCAATCGACGAACCTTGATTTAATTTATGGATTGCCACTTCAAAATGTGGAAAGTTTTATGTTTACATTACATAAAGTGATTGAATTAAATCCAGATCGTTTAAGTATCTTTAACTATGCTCATTTACCAAGTCGATTTGCGGGACAAGCAAAAATTAAAGAAGATCAATTACCGCCACCGGAAACTAAATTAGAGATCTTACAGAAAACGATTGAAACCTTAGGCAATGCAGGCTATAAGTTTATCGGTATGGATCATTTTGCTAAACCAGATGATGAATTAGCAATTGCTCAAGAGAAAGGTGTCTTACACCGAAATTTCCAAGGCTATACTACTCAGGAAGAATGTGATTTGCTCGGTTTAGGTGTATCAGCCATTAGTTTATTAGGTGATACATATGCTCAAAACCAAAAAGAATTAAAACATTATTATCATGATGTAGAAAATTCAGGTATTGCACTGCATAAAGGTTTAGCGATGACAGAAGAAGATTGCTTACGCCGTGATGTGATTAAGCAATTGATTTGTAACTTTAAGCTTGATTTTGCACCAATTGAAAAACAATACAATATTGATTTCAAAAAACACTTTGCTGAAGATTTACAGTTATTACAGCCATTACTTGAAGATGGATTAATTTCTGAAACAGAAACAGGCTTACAAGTTTCGCCTAAAGGTCGATTATTAATCCGTAATATTTGCTTATGCTTTGATACTTATTCAAGAGCTGCGGCAAAACGACAACAATTCTCTCGAATTATTTAGTCATACAAAAAACGGTCAAGACGACTTATATCTTGACCGTTTTCTTTCAATCTATTTATTTCGCGATGCTTTCTAGTGCCCATAATTCGCTGAGATTTTCTCTGCGACGAATTAAATGAGCTTTGTCTCCATCCACTAACACTTCTGCCGTACGTGGACGAGAATTGTAGTTTGAAGACATACTTGCACCATAAGCTCCAGCAGAGCGTTGAGCAATATAATCACCTTCAGCAATGGCGAGCTCACGCTGCTTGCCTAAGAAATCAGAGGTTTCGCATACTGGACCGACAACATCATAAATGGCTTTTTCACGCTCTAAAGTGCGGTCAATTTCAATGATGTTCATATAAGCTTCATAGAGTGCAGGGCGAATCATATCGTTCATGCCCGTATCGGTAATCGCGAAGTTACGGCTTTCATTACTTTTTAAGTATTGCACTTTAGCCACTAAAATCCCAGCATTTGCTGCGATCGCTCGACCCGGTTCTAGAATAATTTCGAGATCTTCATAATCTTTTAATTTATTCAGTAGTGCTGTCGCATAATCACTTGGATGAGGTGGTGTTTCATCAGTATAAGTTACGCCTAAACCACCACCGAGATCTAAGTGTTTTAACGTGATGCCATCTTCTTTTAATTGTTCCATTAAACGAATGAGTCGATCAGTCGCATCTAAGAAGGGCTGTAATTCAGTCAGCTGAGAGCCAATATGACAATCCATACCCGTAATTTTTACATGAGGTAAGGTTGCAGCTAATTTATATACCTCACGCGCTTCATCTACGCTCACACCAAATTTATTTTCCTTTAATCCTGTGGAAATGTAAGGGTGTGTATGAGCATCAACATCGGGATTTACACGTAAAGAAATCGGAGCCACTTTCCCCATTTCGCCTGCAATTTGGTTGATATGGTGTAATTCCGCAACAGATTCTACATTAAAACAACGAATGCCTACTTCTAACGCGCGCATAATTTCGGTACGAGATTTTGCCACGCCGGAAAAGACCACTTTTGAAGCCTCTCCGCCAGCTGCTAAGACACGCTCTAATTCGCCCTGTGAAACAATATCAAAGCCTGAGCCTAATTTTGCCATTACATTTAATATGCCGATATTAGAATTGGCTTTAACGGCATAACAAATCAAATGTGGATGCTTTCCTAAAGCAGAATCAAAGGCATGCCAATGGCGTTCAAGTGTGGCACGAGAATAAATATAAAGCGGTGTGCCGAATTCTTCAGCGAGTTGTTTGACGGGCAAATCTTCAACATAAAGTTGCTCGTTTTTATATTGGAAAAAATCCATGACGAATCCTTTAAGTGCGGTCAGTTTTTATTGTGTTTTTTGTGTGTTTTGCGGCTGTTCTTTTTCAGGAAAATATAATGGCCCTTTTACACCGCAACCTGTAGCCAAAGTGCAGAATGCACCTAATAACAAAATAGAAAGTAATTTTTTCATTTTTCAATCTCTCTAATAAGTAAAATCTGCCTTTGCCAACGAGGCGAAAGGCTTTATAATTCACGGCATTCTATCAGATTTAATCGGAAAATTTTATGAATGTTGCAGAATTTCACCAAAATATTGAACAGGTTTGGCAAAAAATTGAAGAAGCGTTAGAGAATCAAGATTGCGATGTGGATTGCGAAACACAAGGTTCGGTATTCACGATCACATTTGATGACCGCTCACAAATCGTCATTAATAAGCAAGAACCGCTTCTTGAGCTTTGGCTTGCGAGCCGTTTGGGTGGATTTCATTTTGCCTATAAAAATAATGATTGGGTGGCAAATGATGGTAAACGCTTTTGGGATTCTTTAACCGAGGCGGTTGCCGCTCACGGAGAAACGGTAACATTCTAATGGCCGAACTCGCGGAACATGCCCCGCAAAAAACAGACTTAAAAACGACCGCACTTCATACGTTGCGGTCTGTTTTTGGTTACCAATCTTTCCGCAAAGGGCAGGAAGAAGTGATTCATGCTGCGTTAAGCGGTCAGGATGCCTTAGTGGTGATGGCCACAGGAAATGGCAAATCCTTGTGTTATCAAATTCCAGCACTTTGTTTTCCCGGTCTCACATTAGTGATTTCGCCTTTGATTTCTTTAATGAAAGATCAGGTAGATCAACTCCAAGCAAACGGCATTGAAGCCGATTTTCTAAACTCTAGTCAGACGCCAGAACAACAACAGCAAGTTGAAAATAAGCTGATTTCAGGTCAATTAAAATTATTATATGTTTCGCCTGAAAAAGTGATGACAAACAGCTTTTTTCAGCTGATTTCTTATGCTCAAATTTCCTTTATCGCCATTGATGAAGCACATTGTATTTCACAGTGGGGGCATGATTTTCGCCCTGAATATACCCAACTTGGTGGCTTAAAAGCGGCATTTCCAAATGCACCAATTATGGCATTAACGGCGACAGCGGATTACGCGACGAGACAGGATATTCTCACTCATCTTAAATTAGATAATCCTCACAAATACATTGGCAGTTTTGACCGCCCGAATATTCGTTATACGTTGGAAGAAAAGTTTAAGCCGATGGAGCAGCTTACGCGTTTTGTGTTAGCTCAAAAAGGCAAAAGCGGCATTGTGTATTGCAATAGTCGCTCGAAAGTAGAACGTATAGCCGAAACTTTGCGAAATAAAGGTGTGTCGGCTGCGGCGTATCATGCGGGAATGGAAACCGCACTGAGAGAACGCGTCCAACAAGATTTCCAGCGAGATAACATTCAAGTTGTGGTGGCGACGATTGCGTTTGGCATGGGCATTAATAAATCTAACGTACGTTTTGTCGCCCATTTTGATTTGCCGAGAAGCATTGAATCATATTACCAAGAAACTGGTCGTGCGGGGCGAGATGATTTACCTGCGGAAGCGGTGCTTTTCTACGAACCGGCTGATTATGCTTGGTTACAGAAAATTTTGCTTGAAAAACCAGAGACGCCACAACGTCAAATTGAGCAACATAAATTGGAAGCCATTGGTGAATTCGCGGAAAGCCAGACTTGCCGTCGTTTAGTGTTACTCAATTATTTTGGTGAATACCGTCAGACCCCTTGTCAAAACTGCGATATTTGCCTTGATCCACCAAAGAAATATGATGGCTTAATTGATGCGCAAAAAGTGATGTCGACGATTTATCGTGTGGGGCAGTGTTTCGGCGTACAATATGTGATTGCGGTATTGCGAGGGATGCATAATCAAAAAATTGTAGAGCGCCAACATGATAAGCTAAGTGTTTATGGCATTGGCAAAGATAAAAGCAAAGAACATTGGCAATCAGTTATTCGTCAGCTTATTCATCTTGGCTTTATTCAACAAGTGATCGGTGAGTTTAATAGTGCAACGCTTCAGCTCACAGAAAGCGCTCGCCCTGTTTTAAAAGGCGAAGTGCCGCTTGAATTAGCGATGCCACGCATTTCATCCATTAATAAAATTGTGCATACGTCCCATAAAAATACGGTGGCAAATTACGATAAAGATCTGTTTGCTCGCTTACGTTTCTTACGGAAGCAACTTGCGGATAAAGAAAATATTCCACCATATATTGTCTTTAATGATGCGACATTGCAGGAAATGGCACAATATATGCCAACAAGTAATATTGAAATGCTACAAATTAATGGCGTAGGGACGATCAAATTGGAACGCTTTGGGCAGCCGTTTATGGCATTGATTCGAGAGCACAAAGCAATTTTAGAAAAGGCAGAAAAAGAATAAGTGCGGTCAAAAAAACAAAGAATTTTTCGACCGCACTTTTTTCTAGCTTGCTTTTACATCTTGTTCATCGCGTAATTGACGGTCAAAGACTTGTGCACAATCATCGGTACCCGAACCATACCAAGTGGTATCACGTAATGCCACCTCACCTTTACGGTATTTTTCCACTTCACTTTTCTTCACCAAATAGCCCGTTACACGAATCAAATCGGTGTTTTTAAGGTAAGTGGTGATATAGCGGTAACCTTGTGCAAATGAACCATCGATAATATCAACGACGGCATCTAAATGATCCACATAGGTTTGGTCAAAGGCAAACAAATCTCCTGTACCTGATGGGAAGTATTTATGGAATGGTGCCGATTGTTTTAAATGAGCCAATAGCGTTGGTTCTTCACCTACACGAATACGATGCGCAGGCGCATTACGTTTATCTTCTTCATGATTGCTTGCGCCGACTTGCGCATGTAATAAATAACGGTTGCCCGTGCGTTCAGCATACACGCCTTCATGGTTATCCGTGACTTCTTTCAATTTATCCATAATTAAGGTCGCAATTTCATCACCGCGTTGGCTTTTACCAAAGGTTTCGTTTAAGCCTTCTTGTTGCAATAAATGATTTGCCGCATCTGCGAGACCAACAATGGCAAACATTCCCGTAAAATTAGTGCGTTTGATAAAACCTTCTTTTTCGAGGAATGAGGTATTGAAGAAGTTGCTTTCTTCTACGACAAATTTATGGCGTTTATCCATAGTGGAGAGCGCGCATTTTGCAACACGAGGTAAAAGTTCATTGACCATTTCATCCACAGTTTTACAGGTACGCGCGATAGTCCCTAAGCGCAAGCGAGTGAGGGTATAAGCCCCACCGCATTCAGGGAGTGCGTTATAGCAGCTTGCAATACCATATTGTTCGCCTAAGTCAGAAATGTAGTAAGCATCATTAGCAAAAGACGGTTTAGAAACCAATAAGCACGCTTTGGCTGCTAATTCTGCAAATTCACGACTTGTTTTGCTCTTATCGTAACGAATGGTCATATTGGGTGTTGGCGCTTCCAACTCAATCACCGCTTTTAAAATCAAACGCCCTGCTTTGGTGTCATAAGGCCCAATATTGGCATGGCAGAATGAATCTGGCACGGTTTTATCCACATGATTCAAGAAACGTTTAATTTTGATGTAGTCTTGTTCCTCATCGGTAATAAACGGGTCAAGTAGCATGTCTAAACGCCCAATGTAAACCGGGAATGTGGTAATGGAGGGCACGTGGGAATATAAAATCAGTAAGCCATCTAATACTTCATCAAGATCTTTTGGTGGCGGCAATTCAAGAAATTCACAGCCTTTTTTAATATACACATTGTAATCCGGCAAAATATAACGCGGGCGATAAATCGCATAGCCTTCGTTTAAATCACAGATCATTTGATTTTGAAGGAATTGCCATTCTTCATCCGTGTAGCCTAATAATTCACGAGGATCAAATAATCGCTCGGCAATATTGCCTAAACACATGAGTTTTTGTTGATAGGTGAGCGTGTTGGATTTTACGGTATCCAAAATGTCTTGAAGAGATGCAAGCATAATAATGTCCTGATTAAAAAGGGTAGCTTATTTTAAGTCAGTGAATGAGTGATGACAATTTTGACAATGTGATCTGCATCACATTTATGATATTTATCAGTCAATTCAGTTATATCATATGACGTTAAAATGTTTGGGTTTTATCGGGTTTCCCATTATGATGTCGGCGTTAAATATAAATGGGAATAATATGAAAAAAGCACGGGTGATTCCCCACACGAGTTGGGCAGCCAAATCGCTATGGTCAGTCGAGAGTAAAACGATGTCGATGCTCTTATTTGCATTGGCAATACTGGGTATTGGAGATGGCTTAATTGTGCTCGCTAATTTGGGCTCTTCACCTTGGACCGTGCTTTCTCAAGGTGTGGCATTACAAGCTAAGGTGAGTATCGGTTGGTCATCATTTTGGATTAGCTGTTTGGTAATGTTAGCCTGGATTCCCCTCAAATTAAGGCTTGGACTTGGCACCATTCTGAATATTATTGTGATTGCCTTTTTCCTTGGCTTAACCACGAAAATTGTGCCTGAACCGACCGCACTTTTTAGCCGAATTTTATTCGGTGGAATTGGGCTTTTGCTTTATGGATTAGGGACGGCATTGTATTTAACTTGTCATCAGGGGGCAGGCCCGCGGGATGGTTTAATGGTGGGGCTTTGCCAACGACTTCATTTAAAAGTAGGGATTGTGAGAACAAGCCTTGAAGTATCGGTTTGTGTGTTAGGTTATATTCTCGGCGGCACAGTCGGAATTGGTACCGTTGTTTTTGCCGCCGCAATAGGTTGGATTGTGCAGTTATGCTTAAACTCAATTGCTCGCTTGCCACATCTTCCGCACGAAGGGGACAATTTCCACTAAGGCATCATCAATAGAAATCAAACCTAAGTTCATTTCGTCTTTCCCTTTTGGCGGGCAGAAAGCAAGGTGTTTGTCTGCATCGTTAATCGGTTTCCAACGACGAGGCTGAGATGACCGACTATTTGGATAGAACCCGATTGTTGGCACATTGAATGCACTGCTTAAATGCAATGGTCCAGTAGAGCCCGCAATGAATAAATCCGCACAAGCCAGAGAGTGTGCAAAATCAACCAATCCTTTATTCTTATCGTAAACAACCACATTTGGGCTGTCGATTTTTGCCGCTAACTCATGGGCTTTTTCACTTTCACCAGGTCCTGCTGTTAAGATAATCTGGCAATCAAATTCGCTTAACAAACCTTGTATCAATTGAGCATATTGTGTCAACGAAAGACTTGTTGCTGAGCCACCTGTTCCGCTATGCAAAAACACCCATTTTTTATCTGCCGATAAACCGAATTGTTCTTGCAGAAAAACACGTTGATTTTTAACCGCACTTTCAGGAAGTGAAAGATAAGGCGGTTTGGGTTCCACAATCGGCATGTTGTGTTTCTTTAAGAACGCCCGAGCCAAATCTTGATTGTACTCAGCTTCAGATTTTTCTGAGCGTGAACGACGTTGTGTTAAACGATGGTTATAAAGGATTTGCACCCATTTTGTTGCGGGGGCAAGACGATAGGGAATTCCACTTTTCCATGCTAATTTACCGTTATGGGTATTGGAAAAGAAGCTAATCATGCCATCAAATTGCTGCTCTTTGATTTCTTTAACAAGACGATTAAAATCCGCTTTGTCGTTCTTAGCGCTATCAATGATGACATCATCTAAATAGGGACAAATTTGAGCCAATGGGGCTGTATAAGCTGGCACAAGTGCGGTCAGTTTTAGCTCGGGATTTGAGGCTTTCAACATCGCAAAAGCCGGAAACGCCTGAACAAAATCGCCCAGTTTATCGTTACGAATGACTAAAATTTTCATTATTCTGCCTTTTGCCGTGTTCGTATTGCGGTATAAAACACAATCGTTAAGAAAAAGTAAAAAATAGTACCTGAATTATGTACCAAGAAACCTTGGCTTAAGCCATAGATCATCACAGATAAAATATGGGCAACGCCTAACGTTGCAATTAGCTTGATCTCATTATTTGCTGTTTTCAGGTTTTTCATAAAGGTACGTAGAGGGATAAATAAAACAGCAAGTAAGGCGAGCAACCCAACAATTCCTCGTTTGGATAGGTCATCTAAATATTGGTTATGAGCATGAGTAAATTGCCCAATGTTGCCTGTGACAATTTTTTCTTTTGTTTCTTGTTTACGTTTTTCTGTTGCCCCTTGAATGCCCCAGCCAAATAGAGGTTTTTCTTTCACCATTTCCAGTGCGCTTTTCCACATTTCAAAACGCGCACCTAGAGAAGTATTGCCATCATTGTTATCCAAGTAAAGTTGGATATCTTTTTGTGCAACGTCAATCCGTTCCATAATTCGGTTATTAGGCATTTGGCTAATGCCAACGCTTGCTATAGCAATGATTCCAAAGAAAGTCAGAAAAAAACGTTTTGAAAGAGAATGACGATAAATCCAAAGGATAACAATAAGTAAGATCGGTAGTGCAACCCATCCTCCACGAGCGGTAGAAAGCAAACTTCCTACGATGCCACATAAGCCACCCATCACACTAAGAACGGTCAGTTTCACCTCTCTTTTCTGATAAGCGTATAGGGCAATAATCAGGCTAAAAATACCTAGTGACATAGAAATATCGCCACCCTGAATATGCATAATTCGAGGATTTTGATCCGGATTAAGATTCAAGATAAATTTATCATAAAGCGCGACGCAGGCGGAAATAATACCACCAAGCGGGATAGAGTAACTCAATACACAGGTTTTGATGGGATATTTTAATAATAAAAGTAAAACAGGAATTAAGAAAACAACACGACTTGCCGTATCTAGATCACGCATTTTTCCCCCGCTAATGCAGAGGGAAAGTACAAATGTAAGAAAATAAAAAAGGTAGCTATAAATTAACCATTTATCAACTTTCGATAAGTTTAAAAGCGGTTTCTTGATTAAAGCATAAACGCCATAACCTAAACCGATTAACATCAGTAAAGCAGGTGCAGTATTGTATCCTCCTTTGACAATAAATATCGAAAGAAAGAAAAGCGTTACAGCAAAGTTTATTATAGTAGGTAACCAATTTTGTTTTGTTATTTGCATAGATAATGGCCGATATTTAGGTTATGTAAAATAAAAAACCGCACTAGAAAGTGCGGTCTTATTTTAGTCTATTTTTATGGATTATAAAACATCAACGCAGTTTAAGTCTTCGAAAGATTGCTCTAAGCGTTTAGACATTGATTCTTCCATTTTAC
>NZ_CALJRX010000292.1 GCF_937976265.1 uncultured Haemophilus sp. | reverse complement strand
TGCAACAGGCTTACCAACAATTGCTCGCTAAACTGCCGAAATCTAAACCAATTTCCGATGAAGTCGCGGAAATTCGCTATATGATTGAGGAACTCCGAGTGAGTTTATTTGCGCAGCAATTAGGCACGAAGTATCAGGTGTCGGATAAGCGGATTTTGAATACTATTGCTGACATAAAATAGGCAACAATAAAAAGTTACCTCAATATACTATAGAAATTCACTCAACTTTTAGAAAACTATGCTAGAATTGAGTGAATTTATTTCTCTCTTTAAAAGGAAAAATTTATGAAAAAATGGTGGTTAATTTCATTAGCAACGATTGCTGGAAATGTTTATGCCTTCGATGAAACAAGCCAATGCACATTTGAGAACAATGGCAACCAACGTTGTGTCACTTATCATGACGGTTCAAATGTGGTTAAAAATGTATTCACTATTGGTCCAAATGGCAGAGTCATTGGTGAATCACCGGTTTACTATCCGAGCGGCAAACTAAAAAGTACGATGCGTTATAATAATCAAGGTGAAATACATGGCAAAATTATGCACTACTGGGAAAATGGTAAAGTAAAAGCGGCTATTGACTATAAAAATAACTTAGCAGATGGCTTTTCCCACGAATACGATGAAAGTGGTAAGTTAGTTGTCATTTGGCAATATAAAAATGATCTAGAAGTACATATGCAAGAAATGAACGGTAAAGTAAAACATGGTAAAGAAGTGTTTTTCCGGAATGAAAATGGTGTTGCGACCCCCTACCGAGTAATCGAATGGAATAACGGCAAAAAAGTCAAAGAACAAACAGAGTAATGTGTAGAAGATCAAACCCAATCTGACAGTCTCCCGTTTAAAAACTCATTCTAAAAGTAACCTAATAAAACTCTTGCAAAATTGTTTTGTGAAAACGCTCGCAGATGCCATTGGCTTGTGGGTGTTTGATCTGCGTCTTTGTGTGTTCGATATCGTTAATCGCTAAATAAAGCTCATAATCGTGATTTTCCTCTTTTTTATGATAGCGTAAGGTCGTTCTTACGCTATCATTTTTCTTTTGAAAACATTACTATTTTTCAGATTTAAAACATCCCCAAAACCAACCGCACTTTCTCCCCAAAATTCTTTTTGTGATCTATCTCAAATTTTCGTATTGAACTGATTTACAACTGCCAATTCAATCGCTATCTTGCTGATATTATTATTTTAATAATGAGGTAAATTATGGATCTGATTATAGGTTTGATTGCCATTGTCTTGGTGGCATATTATATCGTGAAAGGCTATTCAGCGACCGGTGTGTTGATGTTCGGTGGCTTGGTCTTGTTATTCATTTCAGTGCTGATGGGACATTCGATTTTACCAGAAGGCGTGAAAAGCACCGGTTCTACCTATTTTGATATTTTAGAATATGTGAAATATCTACTCGGTAATCGTGGTGGCGGCTTAGGCTTGATGATTATGGTGTTATGTGGTTTCTCCGTGTACATGACTCATCTTGGCGCGAACGATGTGGTGGTGAAATTGGTGTCAAAACCACTGAAAAATATCCGTTCCCCTTATATTTTAATGGTGTTTGCTTACTTCCTTGCATGTTTGATGTCTTTTGCTGTGTCATCTGCAACAGGTTTAGGCGTGTTATTAATGGCGACATTATTCCCTGTCATGGTAAACGTGGGGATTTCACGTGGGGCTGCGGCAGCAATTTGTGCATCGCCAATTTCCATTATCCTTTCCCCAACATCAGGCGACGTGGTGCTTTCTGCTGAAATTTCAAAAATTCCTTTAGGTGAGTTTGCCTTTGGCACCGCATTGCCGGTTTCAATTTTTGCGATTTTAGGGATTGCTGTAGCACACTTCTTCTGGCAGCGTTATTTAGATAAAAAAGAAGGTGTGCAAGTAGAACGCATGAATGCAGATGAAATTAAAACCACAGCACCAAACTACTACGCGATTTTGCCATTATTACCCATTATTGGCGTGTTGATTTTTGACGGTAAATGGGGCTTACCAAATTTACACATCGTTACCGTGATGGTGCTTTGCTTTATCATTACTGCTGCGGTAGATTTCTTACGTAGCTTTAACGCAAAACAAACCTTTGATAATCTTGTGGTGGCATATCGCGGTATGGCAGATGCCTTTGCGGGCGTGGTGATGCTTTTAGTGGCAGCGGGTGTATTTGCACAAAGTTTAAGTACAATCGGCTTTATCACTAATTTAATCGACTCTGCACAAACCTTCGGCGGTTCAGCATTCTTTATGATGTTAGTGCTTGCGGTGATTACCATTTTAGCCACCATGGCGACAGGTTCAGGTAATGCAGCGTTCTATGCTTTTGCAGAATTAATTCCAAAATTAGCCACTCAAATGGGCGTCAACCCAGCGTTCTTAACCATTCCAATGTTACAAGCCTCTAACTTAGGTCGTGGTTTATCACCGGTTTCTGGCGTGGTTGTAGCGGTATCCGGTATGGGAAAAATCTCACCATTTGAAATCGTAAAACGTATGTCTGTCCCAATGTTGGTTGGTTTTATTTGTGTGATTATCGGCACAGAAATCTTTGTTTCCGTTGCCGCCTAATTTGATAGGTAAAAAAGAAGGGCTGATAGTGAATATCAGCCCTTTTGTTTTGAGTTAAGTGCGGTCAATTTTCTCGCTGTTTTTGATTTTATGCATTTGATGATTTTCAAAGGCTTTCACCAAATCTGCGACTTTTTCGCCTTCCGGTAAAACCAAATCTTGTGCGATATCATAAAGCGGCACAATCACGAATTCGCGGTTTTTCATATCGTAATGAGGCACGGTTAAGCGTTCATTTTGAATGATTTGATCACCATAAAGCAAAATATCCAAATCCAGTGTACGCTCACCCCAACGACGTAAACGCACGCGACCTTGTTCATTTTCGATACGTTGCAATTCATCGAGTAAGGCTAAAGGTGGGCGAGTGGTTTCGATCATCGCCACCGCATTTACATAATCTGGTTGATCCTGCGGGCCTAATGGTTTGCTTTGATAGAATCCGCTGACCGATTTTAATTCGGTATTAGGTAGCGAAGAAATGGCCTCTAATGCCGAATTTAATTGTTCTGTCGGCGTATTTAAGTTACTGCCAAGGGCGATATACACTTGAACCATTAGTTAGCCGCCTTAGGTTTACGTCTGCGGTAATATTTTTTCTTCGGCGCTGGATGCAATTTTTGTTGCTCTTGAACCAATTGGCGACGTTGTTCTTGATTGCTGAGTTGGTACTCATGCCACCATTTTGCGAGTTCAACGGTTTCGCCACCTTCCACTTCAGCACGCATCGCCAATAAATCAAAGGCTGCACGGAATTTTTGATGTTCCATCGTGCGAGCAGGGTGAGAACCCGTGCGTTTAAGCAGTTGTAATTGCAACATCCAAATATCACGAATGACGGATGTATGACGACGAGGTGCGGCTAATGATCGGCATAATTGATCAAGCACTTCATTGCCTGCAAGGGCATAAGCATCGTGATTGTTTAAACCCCCTTCATTTTTTAGCACATCCACTTTTTCGCGTAATGGATACCAGAAGAATGCCGCAAATAAAAAGGCTGGATTGATACGCAATTTATCGGCTATGCGTTCATCAGTTGAATTTAACGAAGTTAAAATCATGCGTTCCGCAAGGCTGTCTTCTTTTTCGGTGAAATAAGGCGTTAAGCTTGGGAAAAGCTGTTCAAATAAGCCATATTGGCGAAGTAATTTATAAGTTTTTACACCATTGCCAGACTGCAATAATTTTAAGCTTTCATCGAATAAACGCGCGGGTGGAATATTTTTCAGCAATGGCGCAAGCTCACGAATGGGCTGTTCACTTGGTTTTTCCAAGAACATATCCAATTTTGCCATAAAGCGCACAGCGCGTAGCATACGCACAGGATCTTCTTGATAACGGGTAACGGGATCGCCAATCAGACGTAATTTTCCGTTTTTCAGATCATCAATTCCGTTGAAGTAATCACGCAACGTATTATCTTGCGGATTGTAGTAAAGCGCGTTTACGGTGAAGTCACGACGCTCCGCATCTTGTTCAATGGTGCCATACACGTTATCACGTAATAACATCCCTTCATCACTTTGTTTGGCTTGATTTTCGCTACGCGCATCCGAATGGCTAGCACGGAATGTGGCCACTTCGATCACATCGCGACCAAACATAATATGCGCAAGACGGAAACGACGACCAACTAAACGGCATTGACGTTGGAATATTGCTTGAATTTGGTCGGGGCGTGCATTCGTTGCCACATCAAAATCTTTTGGATGTTTACCCAACAATAAATCACGCAAACAGCCCCCAACGATATAAGCGTCATAACCTTGACGTTGCAATTTTTCTACCACGGTAATGGCATTACGGCTAAACATACGTGGGTTAATGCCAAAATGAGAGGCTTTCACGCTATGTTTGTCGTAGCGAGATGTTTGTGTGTTGTTTTTTTTATGGTGAGAAGAGGACGGGGCGATCTTGGGTTGTGAACGCTCTGTTTTTGAAACGTTTGATTTTTTGCTTTTTGGCGCCGTTTTGGGAGCGGGCGAATTTATATTGGTTTCGG
>NZ_CALJRX010000291.1 GCF_937976265.1 uncultured Haemophilus sp. | reverse complement strand
ATCAAAATCCATTAGGTGAAGAAAGTATAGCAAGGGGACACAAAATAGCAACTTTCTCAATTCTAGTGAATTATTTTAGGAATGTTACGCTTTGCACAATTCGCTTAGCCGCGGCAATTGGAAGCTGTCCGATAAAGGTAATTTCTTTATCGCCCATTACTTCACTGTAAATCGTGTATGCCCCTTGTTTCCATGTATTTTCTGTTGCGGCTGTGCTATCCGCTTTGTTGACATAGAGTGTAAAAGTGAAAAGGCCGTCACTAAATAACGCATTTTCAATTACTTCACCATCTATCACATCATGATTTTGACGAATTAAATCAAAACCTTGCGGTAACCAATCCGTTTTCCAATTAATTGAAAGGGATGACTCTTGTTTCCCTTCATTTAAAAGTGGCGGCACTGACACCTTATTAAGGTAATCTGTCAAACCACGTAGACGATCATCGATATATAACGTCACGACACGGAACTGATCAAGTAACTTGCCTTCTCGATCAAGCATATCACCACGCAATAACAAACCATTTTCTTCATCTAAGAAAACGAGGTATTGATAGCGAAAATCGTCTTTTGGCACAATACGAATGGTATCAACGAATCGGCCTGCAATTCGGTCTTTTCCAAGCTTAATAAAATCATAATTCTGACTCAGCTTGCTAAAATCAGTACGAATCACTGCCGGAAGCGCATCCACAATCTCACCACTGTTAATCGTGAAAGCACGTGAATCCGGCTGGAAATAGCTGACTAAATTACCACGCTGGATAATTTCTTGCTGTTCGCCATCTAATGTCACCAACTGTGCATACACTTTTTGCCCTTGCTTAATATGGCGATAACGGAACGAGTCCATATTCGTTGGTGTAGTTTGCACAAAAGCAATCTCATAATTTAAATTTCGCATGGCTTGCGACATTTTATTTAATGACTGAATTGGCTCTTCTGCAAATGCCGTAAAAGGCAACAGGAATAAGCCTAAAAGTGCGGTTAATTTGAGAAACGTTTTTTTCATAAATAAATCAATTGATCCATAAAAAAATTCACCACGCCTAAGGTGGTGAATTATCGATTAATTGCTGTAATTATTTCGCTTGGTTGCGACCCACATTTAAGCTATCTGCATGCATACGACGCTGTAATTCATAGTTTTGTAACATCGTACCAATGCGGCGATTTTTTTGCTCAACCTGTTCCGAAGTGGCTACATCTTTGGTCGGAGCGTTGTAACTTACTTCTTGAACTGAACTGTTAAATGGTAAGGTTTGTAAAACTGGGTTTTCAGGTGTAACCGAGGTGCTTTTCGCATTAAATGATTGCACACCCACTACTGCCGCTACACACACACCTGCCGCCACCGCAATTTGTGTCATTGGTGCAAAGAATGCTTTTAATTTTTGCACGAATGGTAAGCTGTCAGCTTCTTCTGGTGTTGGTTGAGAAACAGTAATCTCTACGTGTTTTACTTCTTCTAATTCAATTAAATCAGCCATTTTCGCCGTAAAGTTAGCACCTAATAATACTGGTGACTCTTTACGCATAACCGATCTTACTGCGTGATATGCCGCCCAAGACTCTTGTAAATCTTTATCCTGACAGAGTTGTTCCGTCAACTCGGCACTGACTTCTTCTCCATCCATATAGGCTGAAAGTAACTCTTTTTGCATTTTATAAACTCCGACTTTATTTTAACGTTGCATAAGCGGTTGTATTTTGTTCTCAATCACTTCCCGAGCACGGAAAATGCGAGAACGTACAGTGCCTACTGGGCAATCCATTATTTCTGCGATTTCTTCGTAACTTAACCCTTCAAGCTCACGCAAGGTAATCGCTGTTCTTAAATCTTCTGGCAAACTGTGAATGGTATCGAATACCACTTTTTCTAATTCGCTAGATAACATTTCGTTTTCAGGGGTATCTACATCACGTAGGTGGGTTCCCACATCGTAGCTTTCGGCATCTTCAGCCAAAATATCTTCGCTCGGTGGACGGCGCCCCTGTGCCGTTAAGTAATTCTTTGCCGTATTAACGGCAATTCGATATAGCCAAGTGTAGAATGCACTATCGCCCCGAAAGGATTCAATAGAACGATAGGCCTTAATAAAGGATTCTTGTACAACATCTGGAATGTCGTTATGAGAAATGTAGCGGGTTAAAAGTCCGGCCACTTTATTTTGATAACGAGAAACCAATAAATTAAAGGCTTTTTTATCACCTTGCTGCACTCTTTCTACCAAAGCCTGATCTGTTAGCTGTTCAGCCATATATCTCCTATGCTACGTCTAACACGCCTTCATATATTCAAGACAGCAAGCTATTGTTGCTTTATCAGACAGAGTTAAAATTGAAAAGTTCCTGTTGTATAAAAAATTTCAAAAAAATTAACGGACATTCGTTTTCTGCACATCTTGGATATATTCAACCATCGCTTGCACTTCAGCATCGTCTGATTGACTGCCATTAAAAAACCACGAAAAAAGTTGTAAATCCGTGGCGGCGAGTAAACGAATAAAAATATCTTTTTTGTCGTCAGTCAGTTGGTCAAAATGCGCTTTATAAAAAGGCATGATGATTTTATCTAACTCAAGCATGCCTCGGCGACAATCCCATTCAATGCGGAGTTTATTGTATTTATCCATAATTTCTCCCTAAATCATTGTAATTATACCTGATAAATGAAAAGTGCGGTTAAAAATTACCGCACTTTCTGATTAAAAAATTGATTATTCTGTCGCCTTCGGCTTAATCACGGCATAAACCACACCGGTTAATAATGCCCCTGTTGCAATTGCACCTAAGTAGAGTAATGGTTCAGAAACAAACGGAATCACAAATAAACCACCATGTGGTGCTTGTAGAGAAATATTCAATGTCATTGAAACCGCCCCAGCAGTTGCACCACCAATAACCGAGCTAATAATCACACGCAATGGATCAGCAGCCACAAACGGTAACGCCCCTTCAGAGATAAAGCATAACCCCAAGACAAAGGATGCTTTACCTGCATCACGTTGATTACTGGTAAATTTACTGCGCGCAATCCAAGTGGCAATCGCCATCCCAATTGGTGGCACCATACCGGCTGCCATGGCGGCAGCCATTGGTGTATGAACTTGAGAAGCTAACATTCCCACGGAGAAAGTATAAGCCGCTTTGTTTACTGGACCACCCATATCAATACACATCATCGCACCGATAATCGCACCCAATACCATCGCATTGACTTCCCCCATGGATTTTAACCAATCACTTAAGGTGGTCATAATTTGTGAAACCGGAGGATTAATCACATAAATCATGGCGAGGCCGACAATCAAGGTACCAAAGAGCGGGAGAATTAGAATCGGTTTTAAGGAAGTTAAACTTGCCGGCAATTTAATGGTTGCATTTAACCCTTTCACCACATAACCTGCTAAGAAACCCGCGATAATCCCACCTAAAATTCCTGCGCCCGCGGTGGTGGCTAACATACCACCAATGAGACCTACCGCAAGCCCCGGACGGTCTGCAATAGAAAAGGCCACATAGCCGGCAAATACCGCAATCATCAAGTGGAATGCTGCACCGCCACCGATATCCATTAAGGCTTTTGGAATACCATGGAAAATTGTTTCATCTTTGAAGGCTTCGATACCAAACATAAAGGAAATCGCGATTAATAAACCACCGGCAACCACCAACGGCAACATGTGCGATACACCCGTCATCAAATGTTTATAGACGCCTTTTTTCTCGCCACTTTCTTCTGATTTAGCAGAAGATTTTGCCGCACCACCTTCGTAGATTTTTGCTTCCTTAAATGCCTTATCGAATTCCTGTGCTGTTTTCTTTAACGCTAAACCGGTCGACGTGCGATACATCGGTTTACCTTGGAATTTCTCTAACGGCACATCAATATCGGCCGCAACAAAGACTAAATCTGCTGCAGCAACTTCTTCAGGGGTAATTTCATTACCTGCGCCCACTTGGCCACGCGTTTCCACTTTCACCTGCCAACCTTGCTTTTTCGCATAGGTTTCAATGGCTTCAGCAGACATAAAGGTATGCGCAACCCCTGTCGGACAAGCTGTCACCGCGACAATATTTTTGACACCAGAAACACTGTCAAATCCAACCGCACTTTGAGCAGGTTGAACATAGTCCACGGCTTGATTAAGTGCATTCGTCAGCGTTACTTCAGGTGAAGCAATCGCCGCATCCTCATTAGCTAAAAAGACTTTTTTGCCCACAAGATCAGCAGAGTTTGGCAAACTAGATCCGAAAACAATCACTAAATCCGCCTCTTTGGCTTGCTCAACCACAGTATGATTGGCTTTTTTCGCGACCTCGCTCAATGCTTGGCGAAGTAAATAGGCTTTTGCCGCACCAATTTGCGGAGATTGAGTTAAAAACAAATTCATTACATTATCCTTCAATCACAGAAATTTTAACATTCGCCAGAATTGGCTCAAGCAAGGCGATATCGCTCACGCCCACATTACTTTGTGAAACCGCAAAGGCGGAAACCGCACTTGCAAACGCTAAGGTTTCCGCTTGAGATAAGCCTTTTTCAATACCGTAAATTAAGCCAGCCACCATAGAATCACCCGCTCCTACGGTGCTCACCACATTTTCACATTTAGGTGGTTGAGCTTGAATAACAGCTTGATCACTCAGCCATAAAGAACCGTCTGCTCCCATCGAAATAATGACGTTAGCAATGCCTTCAGCTTTAAGTTTTTTTGCCGCAGCAATAATTTCGTCAAGAGAATTTAGTGAATGACCAATCCACGCTTCTAATTCGCGGTGATTTGGTTTCACCAACCAAGGATGGGCTTTCAAGCCTGCTGTGAGTGCCGCATTACTGCTATCTAATACGACTTTTACACCAGCTTGATGCAACTGATTAAGCCAATCCGCAAACAATTCAGGACTGACACCACGCGGTAAACTGCCACAAACCGCAACGATGTCAAAGTTTTGGCAATACGCTAATGAATCTGCTGTAAATTGCTGCCAAGCTTCTGGGGTAATTTGATAACCTAAGAAATTTAGGTCCGTCACATCGGCTTCTGTTTCCGTAATTTTTACGTTAATGCGAGTTTTACCGGCAACGCGATGAAATTTGTCTTCCAAGCCTTGTTTTTTAAATAACGTTTCGAAATCACCAACGTTGTCTTCACCTAAGAATCCACCAACGGCCACCTCTACGCCCAAGTCTTTCAACACTTTAGCGACATTGATGCCTTTGCCAGCAGGAAAAATACCAAGCGTTTCAACAGTGTTCACTTCGCCGATTTCAATACGAGGCAAACGCCCAACTAAATCGTAAGCGGCATTTAAGGTAATTGTTACTACTTTTGCCATCACTTACCCCCTACCTTCACCTAAACCGTTTTCAATAACAGCACCAATACCGTCAATCGCTTGTTGAGCTTCTTCACCGCTCGCGACGAAACGTAGGCGATGACCTTTCACGACACCCAGTGCCACAATTTTCATCAAACTTTTTGCACTGACTAATTGGGTGTCACGATCTAAGTTTTGTACCGCAACCGACGCATTATATTTTTTCACTTCATTAACAAGCACGGCACTTGGACGAGCGTGTAAACCGTGTTCATTACGAATCATAAATACCGCTTCAACGGCGTCGGCTGGTAAGCCCGGGTTTTCTTCGTGGATTTGTGGTGCATGCTCACTGCTTACTTCAATGGTATCCGGTTCAGCCGGTGGTACGGCAGATACGCTTTCGCCAAGTCCACTCGCAATGATCTTACCTAAGGCTTCGATAGCTTGTTTCGCATCATCCCCTTCTGCAACAAAACGTAAGCGATGACCTTGAGTGACACCTAATGCCACGATTTTCATTAAACTTTTTGCACTAACCGGTGCGGTTTCTCGAGTAAGATTTTGTACCGTAATCTTGGAGGCGAATTTTTTCACTTCATTAACCAGTACCGCACTTGGGCGAGCATGTAAGCCATGTTCATTACGAATAGTAAAGGTACCAATCACTGCACCTGTCGCGATTTGGTCTTCAGATTGAGCAGCTGCTACAACTGGCACTTTACCGCCATTAAGTGCGGTCAAAATTTGCTGCGTATTACCACTTAATAAAATATTTTGGACTTCATCATCCAATAAACGCGCCAATGTCTCATTGATTTGATCGTTAACCGCCGAAATCGTCAATACGCCTTTCACCGCTTTGCCATTATGATTAAAAATGGTTTTCGCACGACTGAATGCCAACGCATTTTTCACGTTACCTGATACAGCATCCGTAACCCATAACCCTTTACCAAGTGGCAGAGCAGAATTGGATACCACTTCAGAAACAAAGCTATTTTCAACCGCACTTTGCTGCTGTAATTTGCCTGCATTGATGGCAGTAAGTGTGAGCAAACTTTGTGTTTCAATATCTAAACTTAATGTTTCGTCAGTAATGCTAAAAGCATCGCTTTCACCTAACAAAATCGCACGGAATTTTTCAACATCTGTTAATGTCGCTAACTGTGCCGCGGTATCTTCATCACCTAAAACATGCGTTAATTGACGAAGTAAAGCAAGGTGCTCATCAGAACGGGCTGCAATACCAATCACAACATAAGCAATATTGCCTTCACCCCACTCAATACCTTGGGGAAATTGGAACACTTGCACACCGGTTTTTTTCACCATCGAACGGGTTTCTAATGTACCGTGTGGAATCGCAATCCCATTGCCTAAAAAAGTGGAGGTTTGTTGTTCTCGTCCAAGCATGCCTTGCAAATAACCTTGTTCAACATTGCCAGCTTGCTCTAACGCATTTGCAGCCATTTCAATAGCTTGCAGCTTATTTGTTGCCGTAGCATTTAAATGAATGTTGCTTTCCGAAAGTTCTAACATTCTTGCTCCTTCACATTGATGATTTAAAAAAAGAAAAGCTGCTGATGAGATCGCTCATCAACAGCTCAAATTGATTATTGGCCGGTACAGGCTTTGAGTAGCATTTCGCTACCTTGGGAAAGGTAAGCGTCATTTTCACCACGCGCTTTGCCTTTTTGCAAATCACGCATTGCATCGTAGATCCCTTGCGTCACACTTGGCGAATCCACTTTTTGCCAACAATTCGCGCTTAAGCGACTAAAGTTGGTTTGTAATGCTTCTGCATGCAACACACCGCTATAGTAAGCATACACATCAGAATCATGGCCACCCGTGTAGAGTTTATCTTGAATTTGTTTGATTGGCACGACGATGCGACCGAGATACCAGTCATTTGCACCACTTGCAAAATTATCCACAAAGAAATTTTTCGTTACACGACCTTTATACGTTGCCACAGTGGCTTCATAAGCTGCCGCATAAGATTTTTGGTCGATTTTATCTTTATCTAAATCAATGACCTTTTTGTCTTTACCCATAAACGGAATGTAAGAGGTCATATCTGAAATTGAAGAACAACCCGCAAGCATGACTGCAACAAAGAATATCGAGATTTTTTTTAACATTAAATTTTCCTTATTTATAGGCGGTTAAAACCGCTGTTAATTATACTTAGAATGGGGGATTAAGCAAGGCAGTATCAAGTACTACGCTGATTCTTTGCTCACTCCGCTGTCTTTGACAATCGAAACTAAAATTTGATCAATTTTGAAGTTATCGGTATCAATGACTTCAAATTTATATTTATCGTACAACACAAAATCGGTTTTTTTCGGGATTTTGCGTAACATATACATCATAAAGCCACTAATAGTTTCGTAATTTTCTGAATCAGGGAAAGATTCAATATCCAAAGCACGCATCACATCTTCAAGCGGCGTTGCACCATCAATCAACCAAGAGTTTTCATCACGGCTGACAATTTGTTCTTCTTCGTTAG
>NZ_CALJRX010000290.1 GCF_937976265.1 uncultured Haemophilus sp. | reverse complement strand
TTATAACCGTCAGCATCCGCCGGTTATTATATATTCATAAAATTTTGATTGCTTATTATCTTCTTATTAGGATATAATTTAGCTAAAACTTAATGAGGTAAAGCTATGAGTAAACTTCTGATTATGGGTGAAGCATTAGTTGAGATAATGCGTGAAGGCGTAGACGTAGAACTGTATACACCGGCTTATTTCAAGGGACCTTATCCGAGCGGTGCACCGGCTATATGTGCTTCTGCCGCTGCAAGAATGGGCTGTTCCACGGCTTTGATAAGCGGAGTGGGTAAAGATGATTTCGGTAAATGTCTGCTTGACAGAATGAATGAATTAAATATAGATGTAAGCCATGTCATTACCGATCCCAAAGTTGCGACCGCATGTGCTTTCGTTACTTATTATAAAGACGGTTCAAGAAAATTCATATTCCACATGGGCAATACTCCCGCAGTTGAGGCTAAAGCTCCCAAAGCTGAGGACTTTCCGAATATTGAAATTATGCATATTATGGGCTGTTCACTTATGGCAAAGAAAGAATTTGCAACTGAAATATTAAAAACCATGCATGAATTCAAATCCGCAAAAGCAAAGATATCTTTCGATCCCAACATAAGGACCGAACTTATGACGGACGAAAGTATTTATAATATCATAGAAGAAGTTATGCAAAATACAAGCTTCTTCTTGCCCGGCAAAGAGGAGCTTCTTTCTATAAGTAAAAAAGATACTGTTGAAGATGCTGTTGAACATTGTTTTAACTATCCGAACATGGAGATCGTCTTGCTTAAAAACGGTTCAAAGGGCTGTACTCTGTACCGAAAAGATGCTAAACCTAAGTCTTATCCCGCTTACAAGGTGATACAACTCGATGCTACCGGTGCCGGCGATTGCTTTGACGGTGCCTTTCTTGCCGAGTTAATAAAGGGCAGTGATATAGACTTTGCCGTAAGTGCGGCAAGTGCAGCAGGTGCTTTGAATGCTGCGGCTTTCGGACCTATGGAGGGTGATATAAGCCCTGAAAGTGTAAAAAAGCTCATATCTGAACAATCAAATTAATGTTGTAAATTTTTGAGCTTATAAAAACTTTGATTAATTATTTTTAAAGGAGAAAGATATGAAACAAGCGATTTTAACCAAACTACAGACAATTGAATTTAGTGAAACCGACAAACCTAGCCCTGCTGCCAATGAGGTCTTGGTAAAGGTTAAGAATGTAGGCATATGCGGTTCAGATATACATGCTTTCCACGGCAAGCATCCGTTCATGTCATTTCCCATAAGACTCGGACATGAGATGTCCGGTGAGATAGTTGAACTCGGATCGGACGTTAAGAACTTAAAAGTCGGCGATCTTATGACTATGATGCCTCAGATCTTCTGTAAGCATTGCGTTCCTTGTAAAGAGGGACGTTATAATATCTGCGATACTATAAAAGTAATAGGCTGCCAGACTCCGGGTGCCGCATGTGAGTATTTTACAGTGCCCGCAGAACTTGTAAAGACCATACCTTCAGAGCTTGATGCACAGCTTGCCACAACCGTTGAGCCTGCTGCGGTAGGTGTACATGCTGTAAGGATCCCGGGAAATATAAAAGGTGCAAATGTAGTTGTTATGGGTGCCGGAACTATAGGTAATCTGACTGCACAGGCAGCTATAGCAGAGGGTGCAAAGTCTGTTCTTATTACCGACCTTTCGGACTTCAGACTTGAACTTGCTAAAAAATGCGGTATCACACATACAGCCAACACTTCTAAAGTCAGCATGAAGGAAGCTGTGGCTGAGGCATTCCGACGATATCGAGGCTGCCATTACGTAAACGATCTAAGGTTTGCTCACGTAATTGCTGAGTCATATCACCGTTTAAGGCTGCAGCACGGAAACCGTGTTTTTCTAATAATTCAGTCACATCAAGTGTGCCTGTTTTAGTACGGGTAAAAATGATGGCTGCATCAAACTCTTCCACTTCTAAGAAGCGTAATAATGCCTCATTTTTACGGAAACCTTGAACATACCAACAGTTTTGCTCAATATCAGGCGCATTATCGTTATTTACTTTGATTTTCACTTCTTGCGGATTGTTCATGAAGCGTTTTGTGATACGACGAATTGGCTCAGGCATGGTTGCAGAGAAAAGCGCAGTTTGGTGCTCTTCCGGTAATTCAGCCATGACGGTTTCAACATCATCAATAAAGCCCATACGCAACATTTCATCGGCTTCATCAAGCACAATCGCTCTTAACTCAGAAAGATTTAATGTATTGCGACGGATGTGATCCAAAATACGACCCGGTGTACCCACAACAACTTGTGCACCTTGTTTTAATGCACGTAATTGGATGTCATAACGTTGACCACCATAAAGGGTCACGATGTTGATGCCTTTGGCATATTTCATGAAGTGTTCGCAAGCATCGGCAACTTGAATGGCAAGTTCACGTGTTGGTGCCATCACCAATAATTGTGGATGTTTTGCGGCGGGATCAATTTTAGCCAAAATAGGTAAAGAGAATGCGGCAGTTTTACCACTACCGGTTTGTGCCATACCAAGTACGTCTCTGCCTTCTAGAAGAGCAGGAATACAAGCTTGTTGGATTGGCGAAGGTGTTTCAAAACCAAGGTCAGAAACGGCTTTTAGAATGAATTCAGGCAAGCCTAAATCATTAAAAGTGATTTTGTCTGTCATTAAAATGCTCGAATATAAGTAAGGAAAGCTCAATTTCGCTTTCAGGTTTATTTGTTACACAAGAAAGAGGCAAGTCTAAAAAACAGCTGTTTTTGTGACCGCACTTTTTTCTTCTTTTTCGTCTTCAGTTTGAGCCGGTTTCAATTTCATCAGCTCTAACACGGCAAAACGATACTCAACAAAGTTATACACCTGATTCGCAATAGCAAGTTTGAATAAAGACGCTGCTTCATCAATTTGCCCCAAATTGAGTTTTTGTTTTGCTAGATAAAAGTAGGTTTCGGTTAATATTTCTGCATATTGTTGTGAGTTTTCTGCAAATTTGGTTGCCCGTTCTTGCAAGTCACTCACGGAAATATTACCTAAATAGTATTGAACGATATTTGTTCCCCAGACGTCCTTAGATAGCCCTTTAGCTCGTTCAACAAGGTTGGCATGGGCTTCTTGTGGTTTTAATTTTTGTTCGTTCAAATAGAGCCAGAGTACGCGATAGGGATCTTTGGTATCGGCTTCATAAAACTTCATAAAATCGTCTTCAGCAAGATTATAGCGTTCGACGTAATAAAAATTTAAACCACGATTAAGATGGGTATAGTCATAACTTGGGTCCAATTCAAACACCGCATTAAAGGTTTCTAATGCACTGTCGTAATCTTCTTCAAGCAGTAAGTAAAGCCCTAAATAATTGTAAACGGAAGCCATCTTTGGCTGTAACGCGAGGGCTTGTGTAAAGTCATAACGTGCGAGGCCCCATAAACCGAGGGAATCGTATAATACGCCACGTTCAAAGTGAAGCGTCGCCCGTTCTTCATTACTCATTTTTCCAACTAATAAAACCTGCCCGATTCGGGTAATCATCACTTCTTGTTCGAAGTGCGTATTCGGCGTTTGATCCGCTAGCACGACTTTATTTGGTGCGATAAACACGTTTCCCGATTGCACACAACCGGAAATAAATAAAATCACACTTAGGCTAGCCAACGAAACTAGAAAACGGAATAACCGAAAATACTGCATTGTTTTATAAGTTAGTTTGATAATCAAAACGGGTGTGTAAACTAAATTCACACACCCTGTGAGATTATTCTTGTTCTTCTGAAATGTCTTCTGCTGGTGCAGATTCTGCTTCAGTTTCTTGTTTTGGTGCAAGATCTTTCATGGTTAAGCGGATACGACCTTGGCGATCGATTTCAACCACTTTAACCGTCACTTCTTGACCTACTTGAAGATAATCACTCACTTTCTCTACGCGTTCTTCTGCGATTTGAGAAATATGAACTAAACCTTCTTTATTTCCAACGATAGCGACGAATGCACCGAAGTCAGCAAGGCGAGTTACTTTACCTTTGTAAATTGCGCCCGCTTCAACTTCAGCAACGATTTCTTCAATACGAGCCATCACATTTTTCGCTGCACTGCTATCTACTGCGGCGATTTTCACTGTACCATCATCATCGATATCGATAGACGTACCGGTTTCTTCAGTTAATGCACGGATAGTTGCACCACCTTTACCGATAACATCTTTGATTTTCTTCGGATCAATTTTCATGGTGTGAATACGCGGCGCGTAGTCAGAAATATCTGCACGAGGTGCAGGGATTGCTTGTTCCATTACGCCAAGAATGTGCATACGTGCACCTTTTGCTTGGTTTAATGCAATTTGCATAATTTCAGGGGTGATACCTTCAATTTTGATGTCCATTTGAAGTGCGGTGACACCTTCACGTGTACCCGCCACTTTAAAGTCCATATCACCTAAGTGGTCTTCATCACCTAAGATATCTGAAAGCACCACGAATTTCTCTTCTTCTTTCACTAAGCCCATTGCGATACCTGCAACAGCCGCTTTGATTGGAACGCCCGCATCCATTAATGCTAAAGACGCGCCACATACAGATGCCATAGAAGAAGAACCGTTAGATTCAGTGATTTCAGATACAACACGCACGACATACGGGAATTCTGCAAGGCTTGGCATAACCGCTGCTACACCACGTTTTGCTAAACGACCGTGACCGATTTCACGACGTTTTGGTGAGCCGATCATACCCGTTTCACCTACAGAGTATGGAGGGAAGTTGTAGTGGAATAAGAAGTGATCTTGACGTTCACCTGTTAATTCATCAATGATTTGTGCATCACGTTCAGTACCTAACGTTGCAACAGCTAATGCTTGCGTTTCACCACGGGTGAAAATGGCAGAACCGTGAGTACGTGGTAATACACCAGTGCAAATGTCTAATGCACGAACGGTATCAACGGTACGACCATCAATACGTGGTTCACCTGCAATGATACGGCCACGAACGATTTGGCTTTCAAGTGCGGTGAAAATATCCACGATTTTACCTTCGCTGATCTCTTCATCTTCTGCTGTGATTTGTGCAATCACATCCGCTTTAATCGCATCGATTTGTTCGTAACGTGCTTGTTTTTCAGTAATGCGGTATGCGTCGCCTAAACGTGCTTCAGCAATCGCTTTTACTTTGTTGATTAAATCTGTGTTTGGTTGTGGCGCAACCCAATCCCAACGTGGTTTGCCTGCTTCTTTTGCAAATTCTTTGATTGCTTCAATCACAACTTGTTGTTGTTGATGACCGAATACGACTGCCGCTAACATTTGTTCTTCAGTTAAAATGTCAGCTTCAGATTCAACCATTAATACGGCTTTGTCAGTACCTGCAACCACTAAGTCCAAACGGCTTTGTTTTTGTTCAGCCATAGTTGGGTTTAATACGAATTGGTTGTTGATAAAACCAACGCGCGCTGCACCGATAGGGCCGTTGAAAGGTACACCAGATAAGGTTAATGCTGCAGAAGCACCAATCATTGCCACTAAGTCTGGGCTGATTTGTGGGTTTACAGAAACTACAGTTGCCACAACTTGGATTTCGTTGAAGAAACCTTCTGGGAATAATGGACGAATTGGACGGTCGATTAAACGTGCAATTAAAGTTTCGCCTTCAGATGGACGACCTTCACGTTTGAAGAAACCACCCGGGATTTTACCCGCCGCATAAGTACGCTCTTGGTAGTTTACGGTTAATGGGAAGAAGTCTTGACCTTCTTTCACATCTTTTTTAGCCACAACAGTCACGAATACCGTGGTATCGTCCATGCTTGCCATGACCGCAGCAGTTGCTTGACGTGCAATCGCGCCGGTTTCTAGAGTAACGGTATGTTGACCGTATTTAAATTGTTTAACAATTGGATTCACAATGTTTTCCTTCAAAATAATATTTAAAACAAAGCTTTATTTTCCAGATTGCGACTAGCAAAAGAAATCTCTCGAAAAAATGACCGCACTTTGGGCGTTTAAAAATCTCTTTTGATAGCCGCACGCTAATGCAGAAAATAAAGCTCGCTTATTATACAGAGTTTTAAATTTATTGGTAACTTTATTTAATATAAGCAACTTGTTATCATATTCTCATACAAATACATACGTAAGGAGACACTATGATTATCAGTGCATTAAATAACCCAAATTTCAAAGTGGGTTTACCAAAAGTTATCGCGGACATTTGCGATCATCTCAACACCTTAGATCTTGAAACATTAGAAAATGGTCGTCATGATTTAAGCGAGCAAGTCTATATGAATGTCATGGAATTTGATACGGTTGAAGCGGATAGCAAACAAGCTGAACTTCACCATAAATATCTAGATATTCAATTACTTATTCGTGGTGAAGAAAATGTTGAAGTAAGCGCGACTTATCCAAACCTCAGCTTATACGATGAATATCGTGATGCCGATGATTACCAACTCACCCCGCAAATTGAAGATAAAAGCACCGTGACACTTTTACCAAAAATGTTCGCCGTCTTTTTCCCTTATGAACCCCATAAACCGGGTTGCACCGTAAACGGCAAATCAAGTTTTGTGAAAAAACTGGTGGTGAAAGTACCGGTAGAATTGATTTAATTATTTCGATTCATTAAAGCAAAAGTGCGGTCAGAAATTGATATATTTTTCTGGCCGCACTTTTTTATTATTTAATCACCGTAATTGACCATTTGGCATCATCAATTTGTTCGAAGTTTGTGACTTCATAGCCTTCTTCAGCCGCCCAAGCGGGAATGGCTTCAGTGGCTTGTGTGCAGTCGAATTCAATTTCTAGGCCATCGCCTTTATTTAACTTAGCCATTGCTTCCTTGGCTTCAACGAGAGGAAAAGGGCAAACAAGGCCGAGTGTTGGTAATTTAACGATCATATAAACTCCTTATGATGCTTTTGCTAATTTTAAACGTTGTGGACGGATAATGGTGAAGTAGGCGGCCACCCAAGTGCCGAGAATCATCAATGGCAATGAGACCCAACCTTGCCAAGAGAAAAAGGCGGTTTCGACTAAGCCATTACCGATAGAACAGCCACCCGCAAGGGTTGCGCCAATGCCCATGAGAATACCGCCGAGTCCGCTGCGTAGAATCGTGGTGGCATCCGGTACACGGACACGAAATTCATTGCTTGCTTTTGCGCCGATGAATGACCCAATAAAAATCCCTAAGACTAAGAATACGCCCCAGTTAATAAATTTACCGTCGCCAGTAACAAGGAATTGCATGATATTAGCTGATGGACCAGTGATCCCAAGTCCAAACTCACGACCCGTAGCGACACTGAGTGGCCAAGCGGCAAGTGCGATTAATCCGATTAATACGGCAGAGAAAAATGGGTGCCAGCGTTTTTCAAATAATAAATGAGCAAGCCCCGTTTTCTTCGGTTTTAATGCCGCGACTTTTACGCTTGGTTTGCTGAGATGTTTGTATACATAGAAAGCTGTCACTAAAGTTAATAATGCGACTAACCACCAAGGTGAGATACCGAATGTATCGTAAATGTTGCGTTGTTCAATATTGATACTGCGTAAAGTTTTATTGAATTCGCCTAATGGGCCAGTACGCATGATGGCACTTAACAACATATAAGTGAATAACGCAACCCAACTGCCGACTAAGCCTTCCGCAGCACGGTACCACGTGCCTGTCGCACAACCGCCAGCAAGAACAATGCCGATACCAAACACAAAGGCACCGATAATCACCGCTAAAAAGGCAAAATTTTCAGCCGGATCGACATTTAATACACCGATTTCTTTTAAGAGAAAGAAACCGATGGATTGCACGGTAATCGCCAATAGAAGGGCTACAAACATTTTGTTATTTTTGGTGACATACATATCGCGAAATGCGCCAGTAATACAAAAGCGCCCACGCTGCATCACAAATCCGAGTAAAATTCCGCAAAGTAATCCGGTTAAAAGCATAAATATTCCTTCTCTTTTAGAACTAAGTAGGTCGGTATTTTCTAAAAAAATAAGAAGGTGACGCCAATAACTTTTGGCTAGAAAATATGTTTTTTTGATATAAAAAAAGTGCGGTCAGAAATTTGTGTGTTTTTCTGAGCGCACTTTATCGCAAGTTATTACGATATTAAGGGCAGGGTTTACTCACCATAATTTCAATCACTTGGCGATCGATGTGCTGCATGCTCTTAGAGGCAATGGCGCAGAGGTTATCAATGGTTCGGTCAAGATCCTGTTCCACAATCCCTTCATTGCCCGTGACATGCGTATCATCCATTGCCATTAAGACAGATTTATAACCGGAAGCCACGCTGGTGGATACTTTCATTGCACAGCTATTGGATGCGCCATCGCAGATGATTCCGCTGATGTCACCAATCATGCTGCAAATTCCCATGCTCACGGTTTCGAATTTACCCGTAAGTAAATAGGCGATACCCGCACAGCTTCCCATTGATGCGGTTGTTACTGCGCAAAGGGCAGACAGTTTGGGTAATTTACTGTGGATATAAATGGCCATTAAGTGTGATAAGAAGAGGGCGCGGAGACGTTTTTCTTCACTCACGTTTAAATAATCGGCGACCACAACCACGGGCATAGTGGCAGCAATACCTTGGTTACCTGAACCTGAATTACTCATTGCTGGCAATGTAGCCCCGCCCATACGCGCATCGGAGGCAGCAGTGGTTTCGATCATAATTTTGCTGAGCAAATCGTCTGACA
>NZ_CALJRX010000289.1 GCF_937976265.1 uncultured Haemophilus sp. | reverse complement strand
CCATTGATCACACTTGCTCCGCCAATTAAACAATAACGCCCCACTTTTAGGCTACCCGCCATAATGACACCGCCAGCTACTGCTGTACCTGTGCCGATATGAACGTTATGCGCAATTTGACAAAGATTATCAATAATGACGTTGTCTTCAATGACTGTCGCGTCTAAGGCTCCACGGTCAATACAAGTGCAAGCACCGATTTCAACATTATTACCAATGATCACTTGACCAACTTGTGGAATTTTCACCCAGCGGCCACGATCATTTGCATAACCAAAGCCATCACTACCAATGACTGCACCTGATTGAATTAAGCAATTTTGTCCAATTTCTACTTCATGATAAACGCTTACGTTTGCCCAAAGCTGTGTACCTGCACCAATTTTGGTGAATTTACCTACAAAACAACCGGCGCCAATAATTACGTTATCGCCTAATACAACACCTTCTTCAATAACGGCATTTGCACCAATTGATACATTTTCACCAATTGAAGCTTTTTCAGAAATAACCGCACTTGGGTGGATATTTTGAGCCGCTTTCGGGGTAGTATCCATATATTGAGCTAATACGGCATAAGCAACATAAGGATCTTTGACGATAAGTAAGTTACTTTCAGGTGAGCAAAATTCCACATCTGCTTCTGACACGACAAGAATACCTGCTTTAGATTCAGCTAATAAAGGACGGAATTTTGCATTAGAAATGAAGGTAAGCTGGTTAGGTTCTGCTTTTGACAATGCGGCAATATTATTAACGACAACGTCGGCGTTACCGCGAAGGGTACCGCCGACTTTTGCTGCTAATTCCTGTAAAGAATAGGATTTTTGCATTATGAGAACCTATTATTTTTTCTCTTCAGTTTTTGCTGGAGCTGCTTTTTCAGTTGCTGGAATAGATTTTAATACTTCTTCAGTAATATCTTTACCATCTACTGCAAAGACTACAGAGTTAGCATCTAAAACATAAGTATAACCTTTTGCTTTTGCTAAGTTATTAGTTGCAACTTGAATGCTTTCTAATAATTTACCACGCTCTTCAGTTTGACGTTTTTCATTTAACTCTTGGAACTCTGCCACTTTTTTATCTTGCTCTTGCATTAATTTATTTAATGCAGCTTCTTCATCTGAACCAAATTTAGTAATTTCTTCTTGGCGTTTTTGAATTTCAGCTTGACGTAAACGAGGTGCATCTTTTTGTAAAGCTGCAACTTTTGCTTCTACTTTTTTACGAGATGCTACGATTTTGTCATCAATTTCTTTCTTACTTGCAGCAAGTTTGTCCGCCATTGGTTTGAATTCTGCATCTAACTTATCTGCCACAGCTTGACGATCCGGGTGATTTTGGAATAAGTAACCCGCGTTGATGAATGCAATATTTTCATCTGCAGCAGCAAAACCTGATGCAAGTGCAAGACCTAAAGAAAGTGCGGTAACTTTTACTACGTTTTTCATATTTGAATTTCCTTAAATTAGTTTAGTAAATATTTCTGTGCCAGCTAACTGACTGACACAGAACGAAGATTTTGACTTAAATAGAACGTAAAAGTTCAATTTATTAGAAAGAACCACCAATACTGAATTGGAATTGTTCTACATCATCATTTTCATATTTTTTGATTGGTTTCGCGTAAGAGAATACCAACGGTCCAATTGGTGATTGCCATTGGAAAGCAACACCAGTTGAAGCACGGACTCGACCTACTTTACTGTAATCAGGTAATGTTGCATAAATCGGAGATGATTTTAAGCCCTCTTTATCTGATTTCCATTTTGTATTCCAAACGCTCGCTGCATCAACGAAAAGTGAGGTTCTTACGCTATTTTGGCTTTTATCTCCAACAAATGGGGTCGGAACAATAAGTTCCACGCTTGCTGTAGCCATCGCGTTACCACCAACGACATCTGTACTTTGATACCATTGGCCATATTTGTCTTGATAAATCGCATTAGGACCTACCGCACCGTAAGCAAAACCACGTAATGAACCGATACCACCAGCCGTATAAAGTTGATAGAACGGTACACGTTTACCACCTAAGCCATTTGCATAAGAAGCGGTTGCTTTTCCAGATAATACCCAAAGATGATCACGATCTAATGGGTAGAAACCTTGAAGCTCAGCACTTAATTTATAATATTTATTGTCAGATCCTGGAATGGTGACACGACCACCTAGATTTGCTTGTACCCCTTTAGTTGGGAAATAGCCACGGTTTAGGCTGTTGTAGTTCCAACCAAATGAGAAATCAAAATCATTAGTTTTGATTGAGTTTCCAGTTAAATTCATTGACTTCATGTATAAATCACGGTTGTATTCATACGCGAAGTTACTGATTTTATTGTAAGTATAACCTAATCCCACATAATATGAGTTGTTCTCATTAACAGGGAATCCTAATGTGACATTACCACCGTAAGTTGTACGTTTATAGGTTGATGAAGTATCACTTTTCGAGTTATCGTAAGTTTCATAGAATACGTTTCCACCTAAACTTACCCCATCTTTAGTAAAGTATGGTTCTGTATAACCCAAGTTTACACTTGTACCATAGTCATTACGTGTACCGGCTAAACTTACCGCAGCGCCCGTTCCCAAGAAGTTATCTTGTTTCACACTTGCTTGATAGCTAAGCCCACTTTCTGTACCATAACCGATACCCAAGTTAATGCTACCGGTATTACGTTCTCTAACCTTATATACTACATCTACTTCATCATTAGAACCTTGGATTGGTTCAATACGATTTTCTACGGTTTCAAAGAAGCCTGTTCTATCTAAACGCACTTTACCTAACTCAACTAATTGTGAGTTATACCAAGTCCCTTCTTGCTGACGCATTTCTTGACGTAATGTACTATCCGCAGAAACCGTATTACCTTCAAAGCGAACTTGACGAACAGATAGACGACGACCCGCATCCACCACAAAGGTTAACGCTAATGTTTTATTCGCATCATCAAAAGTTGGTACAGTATTCACTGTTGCACTACCGTAACCACGTTCACCTAATTTATCTTTAATTAAGCTTTCTACATATTGCACGTCTGAACGTCTGAAAGTATCATTTAAGTGAAGTTCACCTAATAATGGTTGTAATTCATCAGCCATACCACCTAAGTTACCAACAATACGGGCAGAACTTAAATTGTATTTTTCACCTTCACTTATATCAATGGTTACATCTGCTTTTGTATGATCTTCATTTAATTGAACATCTGTGTTTGTCACTCTGGCTTTGGCATAACCACTATTTTGGTAGTAGTCTTGGATAGCTTGAATATCTTTATCAAACTGAGAACCATCAAACTTATTACCCCAAAGTTTCCACCAAGCATCTGGTTGAAGCTCCATTTGCTCCTGTAACTTACTACTCGATATCGCTTCATTTCCATTAAAAGTCACTGAACGAAGTTTTGCGGTATCATCTTCATCAATTTGAAGCGTAACTTCTGCACGGTTATTGGGTAAAGTCGTCACAATTGGTTCAACTTTCGCATTATAACGACCTACGCTCTTATAATGATCTCTTAAGCTTTGAGCAAACCCTTCTAACTTCTCACGATTTAGCACCTCACCACTCTTTAATCCATTTGCATCAAGATTTTGTTTCAGTGCTTCCGTAGGAACGGCTGAGTTGCCTTTAATATTCACTTCAGAAATGATTGGTTTCGCAATAACGCTCACAACTAATGCGTCGCCATCTTGGAAAGCTTTAACATCATCAAACTGTCCACTTACGAATAATGAACGTACAATATTGGCTACATCTTTATCCGTTACACGCTGACCACTACGAACAGGAATACTTGCTAGAATTTGCTGTTCTAAGTCTCCTTGAGCACCGTCAACACGAATGTCTTTTGCTACAAATGGTGCCGCAAATACACTCGTTGTAGTACCGAATAATAAACTTGCGATTAGAAGTTTTTTCATCGACTTTATCCTATAAAAAACAATAGTTATAAACGTAAGAAATCATTAAAAAGCACAAAAATTGTTTGAATTAACAAGATCATGAGCCCTATACGATAACTTAAATTTTGTACCCGTTCTGAAACAGGTTTTCCTTTGATAGCTTCCGCCGCCAAAAATACGAGATGTCCACCATCTAAAACTGGCAACGGAAATAAATTCATTATGCCTAAATTAACACTAATCAACGCAAGAAAACTTAAGAAATAAATCACACCTGCGTTAGAAGATGCGCCTGCACCTTGTGCAATTGAAATTGGCCCCGCCAAACTGGAAAATGAAAGCTCTCCACTAAATAATTTCCCGATTGCCTTTACAATAAACCAAGAAATTTGGCCTGTCTTTTCCACACCCTTTTGTAGAGCATCAAGAATACCATATTTTAATTCAGTTCGATACTGTTCGCCAACTTTTAAGAACGTCGGACTTAGCCCAACAAACCATTTACCATCTCGATTCTTCTCCGGTTGCAAGGTTTTGTCAAAAATTTCTTGATTACGTTCGACCTTAATTGTAAAAGGCTGACCTTGTTGTACCAGTGCAACAAAAGCTTTCCAGTCAAGTGCGGTCGAATTTTCTGCTAAAATTTTATCGCCAATTAATAAGCCCGCTTTTTCTGCTGGAGAATTTTCCACCACTTTTGATAAAGTCATCTCCACTTTACTTGAAATGGGATTGATCCCTAATGTTTCAAATGCTGTTTCTTTATCCGGCTCAAATGTCCAATTTTGCAGATTAATGGTTCGTTGATAAGGCTGGTCTTCACCAAAAGGCGTTAATGTGAGTTCAACCGAATCAGAACCTAATTTATCAGTGAGCAATAAATTAATGGTTTCCCAATCGGGTGCATTCTTCCCATCAATTGCCAAAATCTGGCTATTCGGTTCAATTTGAGCCATCGCAGCCGGTGAGTTTGGCGTGACGTTTTCAATGACCGGTTTAACACTTGGAATCCCTACAGAATAAATCACCCAATATGCCAAAATCGCAAAAATAAAATTAGCAAGCGGGCCTGCAACAATCACAAAAGCACGTTGAGCTACCGATTTACTTTCAAACGCCTGCGATTTTAATTCTGCGGGAACTTCTTCATTTCGCCCGTCAAGCATTTTGACATAACCGCCAAGCGGAATGGCTGAAATCGCAAACTCGGTGCCTAATTTATCTGTACGTTGCCAAATTACTTTACCAAAGCCAATCGAAAAACGATGAACTTTAATACCGCACTTTCTTGCTGCCCAAAAGTGACCGTATTCATGTACAGCAACCAGTACGGCAATTGCAACAATAAATGAGCCAAGCGACCACAAAAATGACATGTTCTATCCTATAGCACAAAGAAATAAAAGTATGTGAAGAATGGTACTGCGGCTGTTAAGCTATCAATACGATCTAAAATACCGCCATGGCCTGGAATTAATTGACTACTGTCTTTAATGCCTGATTCACGTTTAAACATACTTTCGGCTAAGTCACCCAATACAGAAATAGCCACTGTTGCCACAGAAAGCACAACAAAACCACTCATTGCACGACTACCTAATAAGGTTTCACCTGAGAAGTGGATAAATACAAATGCCAATACCGCCGCGGTGATCATGCCTCCAAATACCCCTTGCCATGTTTTTCCCGGTGATACTTTCGGTGCAAGCTTGTGCTTACCAAAGGCTCGCCCCGCAAAATAGGCCCCAGAGTCCGCTGCCCATACCAATACAAACACATAAAGCAATAAGAATAAACCATGATGAGGATCAGCTGTATAATTATCTAAACGTAAACGTAAGACAGCGGCAATAAAAGGAATCAGCGTAGAGAAAGCAAACAGGAGTTGTAAAGGGATATTTTTACTCCAAAACTTCGCTGAGCTTGGATAAGTCACCACTAACACCAATGCAAGTGCCCACCAACCGACAGAGTTTAGCAATAACAACGGTAAGTAGTTTTCAAATACTCGACCCGCATCTAAATAATTACCTTCGTTATAAAGCCAAAGGAAGATAAATGCACCTAAAAATGCCGCGATACAAAGGCGGGCTAAAGGATTTTTAAAACGAGCAAATTGAGCCCACTCCCAAATACCAAGCGTCGCTACAAAGCCTAAGGTTAGGGCAAAATAAAATGGGGTAAATAAGAACAAGGCACATAATACCAAAGCAATCAACACAATGGCTGATAATACACGTTCTTTAAGCATAAGTTCTCCGCTTACTCTGTCCCGCCAAAACGGCGATGACGTTGTTGATAGCAGGCAATTGCCTGATTAAAATCTTTTTCACTAAAATCCGGCCAAAGCACATCTAAAAAACACAATTCCGCATACGCAATTTGCCAAAGTAAGAAATTACTAATACGTTGCTCACCGCTTGTGCGAATTAGTAAATCGACCGGTGGTTCATCTTGTGTGACTAAATGTTGCTGGAAAAGTGATTCATTAATATCACTCACCGAAATCTCATTATTTTTTACTTTTTCAGCTAATTGTTGAGTCGCTTGAACAATATCCCAACAACCACCGTAATTAGCCGCAATATTTAAAGTCAGTGCGGTATTATTTTCCGTTAAATTTTCTGCTTTTGCGATCTTCTCTTGCAATTTTTCACTAAAACGAGAAACATCACCGATAATCTTTAAACGAATATTGTTTTTATGTAATTTTTTGACTTCTCGATCAAGCGCTTGCATAAAGAGCGTCATTAAAGCGTTCACTTCTTGCTCTGGACGATTCCAGTTTTCACTGCTAAACGCATATAACGTCAAAAACTTAACACCGGTTTGTCGTGCATAACTCACCGCACGGCGCACGGCCGCCACCCCATTTGTATGGCCAAAAATACGCAACTTATTTTGTTGTTTTGCCCATCGCCCATTTCCATCCATTATGATGGCAACGTGTTCGGGAATATTATTGTTATCAAGTTCTTTCATTCTAAAATATTCGGATTTTATGACCGCACTTTGGTGTATTCTACATTAACTTTTTAATCAGCGAAGCGGCTAATTCACGTGCTTGCTTATCTACGGCTAATACATCATCAATGCTTGAAATGATAGAAGATGGCATTTGTTCAACCGACGCTTGGTTAATTTTTGCAATATCCGTAAATTTAATATAGCCATCTAAAAAGGCTTGTACTGCAATTTCATTTGCTGCATTCATCGCGGTTGTCGCATACTGCCCTTCTGCAAAAGCATCGATCGCTAATTTTAAATTTGGATAACGATTAAAATCAGGCTCGATAAACGTCAATTCTTTGATTTTAAAGAAATCTAATGGTTCCACACCACTGACAGTACGATTTGGATAAGCCATGGTTTCAGCAATGGGCGTGCGCATATCCGGATTGCCCATTTGAGCAATGACCGAACCATCTACATAACGCACCATTGAATGAATAATAGATTGAGGATGAATAATCACTTCCATTTCATCAGCCGATGCATTGAAGAGCCAGCGGGCTTCAATGTACTCTAAACCTTTATTCATCATCGTAGCAGAATCTACGGAGATTTTTTTACCCATTGACCAGTTTGGATGAGCAACGGCTTGTTCTGGCGTAATATGTTCAAACTCGTTTAATGGCGTATAACGGAAAGGGCCACCAGAACCGGTTAAGACAATTTTACTGACGCCCAATTCTTTCAAAGGACAGAACCCGACTTTTTCTTGCGCTTCAGGCGGTAAAGATTGAAAAATCGCGTTATGTTCGCTATCAACAGGCAATAATTTTGCTTTCGACTGCTTCACAGCATCAATAAAGATCTGGCCACAAGTCACCAACGATTCTTTATTTGCAAGTAAGACTTTCTTACTCGCTTTTACTGCCGAAAGAGTTGGTAGTAATCCCGCCGCCCCAACAATGGCGGCCATAACTTGATCTGCGTCTGAATGCGCTGCTAGCTCACAAATGGCTTTTTGTCCAGCTAAAACTTCCGTTTTAATGTGGTGTGAAGCTAATTTTTCTCGCAATACCTTTGCTGCATTTTCATCATCCAATGCAGCAAAGTGCGGTTGAAATTTCACGCATTGTTCAAACATCGTCTCAACATTTTTGCCTCCCACTAACGCAAAGGCATGGTATTTATCAGGATTATGTTCGATCACAGAAAGGGTGCTATGACCAATAGAACCGGTTGATCCTAAAATAACAAGATTTTGTTTTTGCATAAATTTTCGACCGCACTTTGTGCTTTTATTTTTTTATCAGAATAGAACAAGGGCAGACACTTGGTCTGCCCCAAAACATGGTTCGACAATTAGAAATCCATTAATTCTTTTTCTTTATCCGCTAAGATCTCATCCACTTTTTTGATATAGCTATCAGTCACTTTTTGAATGATTTCTTCTGCTTTGTGTTGATCGTTTTCGCTGATTTCTTTGTCTTTTAATAATGCTTTGATTTTATCATTTGCATCACGACGAACGTTACGAATCGCGACTTTAGCTTGTTCACCTTCGCCTTTTACGATTTTGATTAAATCACGACGACGTTCTTCAGTTAATGGAGGAAGAGGCACACGAATTGTTGTCCCTGCTGAAGATGGGTTTAAACCTAAATCAGAAGTTAAAATCGCTTTTTCTACTGCACTGATTAAAGAACGGTCAAATACTGTTACCGCTAAAGTACGCGCATCTTCTGCAACAACGTTAGCTAATTGACGAAGCGGTGTCGCTGCACCATAGTATTCCACTTGAATCGCGTCTAATAAACTAGGTTGAGCACGACCTGTACGGATTTTTGCAATATG
>NZ_CALJRX010000288.1 GCF_937976265.1 uncultured Haemophilus sp. | reverse complement strand
ATTTGTTGGAATATATAGGCTGTATTTTCCTTGAAATCAAAATGAAAATCCATGATAAAAATCATATTTTGTACAAGCAATAGAGCACAATAAAAAAAAGACCGGCTTTATCACTAAAACCGGTCTTTGATGCTATTTATTGTTAAACAAGCCTTTCTTCTGTAAGAAACCAAAAATAATCAAATGAACAATCCACGCCAAAATTATCGCCACAAATAAATCGATTGGATAATGCATTCCAAGGCGGACTCGGCTAATCAACATTAATACGCTCCAAATGGTCATGGCACCAATCAGTAATTCCGCTTTAAAAGAACGATTGCCTAATAATTGGCTAAACCCGACGGCTAACATTAGCCAAGTGGCGGCAAAAATAGAATGTCCTGATGGGAAAGAATAACCCGTTTCATCTTCATAATGCGCTTTTAACCAGGCAGGTGTATCCGCTTGTGTAGAATAAAATTTATCCACTAATTTCGCTCGCTCTGAACGATCTTGATGATAAAAGGCATCTGTAGTAGTTTCTGTTTTTTCCGCTAAATAGACGGTAAAAGGACGTGGCTCGGCAAAAACCGTTTTTAAACCTGTTTTAATTACTTGTGTAGATAATACCGACAGGCCCATTACAATCACGCCCATAATCCACTGTTTACGGTTTTCAAAAAGAAAACGGAAAAGTAAAGCAAACACACCACAGGTAATTAAAGCATAAGGTACGCTACCCGTTTCTGTTAAAAGATAAAGCCAATAATCCCATTCCATTAATTGGTTGTTTCCATGCCAATGATAAGCAAAACCCCAAACAAAAAATGGTACAAGACAAAGGAATAACGTATATAATGACAGCCTTTTAAACATTGTCGCCTCTTGATAAGAAAAATAAAGTGCACATTTTAGCAGAATAAAGTTAAAAAAAGGATACGTTATGTCAAAAATCCAACTGGTTGCTCAAGCCAATTTACCTACCGAATATGGCATATTTAAAATGGTCGGATTCGAATTTCCCGATACAAAAAAAGAACATGTCGCTTTAGTGATGGGAGATATTTCAAACCAAGATGAGCCTGTGCTTGCCCGTATTCATTCTGAATGCTTAACGGGTGATGCGTTACACAGTTTAAAATGCGATTGTGGTTTCCAGCTTGCAGCCGCATTACGTCAAATTAGCGAAGCGGGTCGAGGTGTGTTGATCTATCATCGTGAAGAAGGACGAGGCATTGGTCTAATTAATAAAATTCGTGCTTATTCATTACAAGATCAAGGCATGGACACCATTGAAGCCAACCTTGCATTAGGTTTTAAAGCTGATGAACGTAACTTTAATGTGTGTGCCGATATGTTTGAATTATTAGGTGTGAAGCAAGTTCGCTTGATGACAAACAACCCGCAAAAAGTAGAAACCATGAAAAAAGCGGGAATTAATATTGTAGAACGCGTGCCATTGAATGTAGGTGAAAACCGTTACAATACGAAATATCTTGATACTAAAGCGAAAAAAATGGGCCATTATATTGTGCACAATAATGAAGAACATTTAATGACTTGTCCACATTGCCAAGAAGAAGTGATTTAAATAAAAAAGCCATACAACTGTATGGCTTTTCTTTTATCAAAACAATTATTGATTAACGCCCCAATGACGAGTGTCTTTATCAAATTTCATGCCTGAATGAGATCCTTCTGAACCATTGAAATAAACGTCTTTATTTGCGCAAGCTGAAATCACTAATGCACCGATAACAATAAGAATTAATTTTTTCATTGTGTTTACCTTTTTAAAACTAACTTACCAAAATTGTATCACAATTCCCTCCAGATTTTCTTGCTTTAATTAGTCCTTTTCTTGCAAAATTTATCCTTGGCTTCTACAATACCACCTCATTTTTAACTTGTAGTTCGCAAACCTCCTACATAAAAAAACTAGGTACCCTATGAATATTTCAAATCCTAATCACAATCGTAAAGCCCTTGTGATCTTCTCTGGTGGACAAGATTCCACAACCTGTTTAATTCAAGCCATTGCCGAATATGGCGTAGAAAATGTCGAAACCGTCACCTTTCAATACGGCCAACGTCACGCTATCGAATTAGAAAAAGCCCGTTGGATCGCCAAAGATCTCGGCGTAAAACAAACGTTGATTGATACGTCCGTCATCAAATCTATCACCCATAATGCCTTAATGGATGCAAACGCTGATATTGAGCAAAAAGACGGTGAATTACCAAATACCTTTGTAGATGGCCGCAACGCACTCTTCTTATTGTATGCAGCAATCTATGCAAAAGGACAAGGTATTAATGACATCATTACGGGTGTATGTGAAACAGATTTCAGCGGCTATCCCGATTGTCGTGATGTGTTTATCAAATCCATGAATGTCACCCTTAATTTAGCCATGGATTACCCGTTCAATTTAAAAACACCGTTAATGTATCTTACCAAAGCCCAAACCTGGGCATTAGCTGATGAATTAGGTGCGTTAGATTATATTCGTCAGCACACTCACACCTGTTACGAAGGTGTTGAAGGCGGTTGCGGGGAATGTCCGAGCTGTAAATTGAGAGATAAAGGCTTGCAGGAATATTTAGCAACAAAAGCAAAAGCTTAGTATCGAGATAACTCAATCTATAACAGATTAAATAGATTCAAATGAACCCAAAGTGCGGTAAAAATTCTCTTCAAATTTTGACCGCACTTTTCCTTGATATAGTATCCTTATCTTTTCTCATCTTTGATTTTATAAACGCGTCATTTTTTGATAAAATCACGTTAATTTTTTTATAAATAAGTAACTAATTTTAAAAATGACTACAAATTATTCTGCTCAAGAAATTACGGTTCTGAAAGATCTCGAACCGGTGCAAATTCGCCCCGGTATGTACACGGACACTACCCGTCCGAATCACCTTGCACAAGAAGTTATTGATAACAGTGTGGATGAAGCCCTTGCGGGTTTTGCCACCAAAGTTGAAGTGATTTTACACACTGATCAATCTCTTGAAGTCATCGATAACGGGCGTGGTATGCCTGTGGACATTCACCCAACGGAAGGCGTTTCTGGTGTCGAAGTCATCTTAACCAAACTTCACGCTGGCGGTAAATTCTCAAATAAAAACTATGAATTTGCCGGTGGTTTACACGGGGTGGGAATTTCTGTCGTCAATGCTCTTTCTGAACGCGTTGATATTCAAGTTAAACGTAACGGTGAAGTGTATAAAATTGCCTTTGAAAATGGTGCAAAAGTAGAAGAATTAGAAGTCATCGGGACTTGTGGCAGACGTACGACCGGCACCACCGTTCACTTCAAACCGAATCCAAAATATTTTGATAGCAAGAATTTTTCTGTCAGTCGTTTACGCCACTTATTGCGTGCGAAAGCCGTGCTTTGTTCTGGCTTAGAAATTAAATTTGTCGATAAAGTGAATAACACCGAAGATGTGTGGTGCTATCAAGATGGTTTATCCGATTACTTAACTGAAGCGGTAAATGGTTTTGAAACCTTGCCTGAAAAACCTTTTGTCGGTGAATTTAAAGGCTCAACGGAAGCAGTAAGCTGGGCATTATTATGGTTACCTGAAGGTGGCGAGCTTATTGCAGAAAGCTATGTAAACTTGATTCCTACGGTACAAGGCGGAACACACGTTAATGGTCTTCGCCAAGGTTTGCTCAATGCCATGACTGAATATTGTGAATTCCGCAATAAATTACCACGTGGGGTGAAATTAACCGCAGACGATATTTGGGATCGCTGTGCTTACATTCTTTCACTGAAAATGCAGGATGCCCAATTTGCCGGCCAAACCAAAGAACGCTTATCTTCCCGTCAAAGTGCGGTCTTTGTTGCGGGTGTTTTAAAAGATGCCTTCAGTTTATGGTTAAACCAGAACGTACAAGATGCGGATCGCTTAGCTGAAATGGCGATCAGTTCTGCACAACGTCGTTTAAATGCCGCTAAAAAAGTCGTGCGTAAAAAATTAGTGAGTGGCCCAGCTCTACCTGGAAAATTAGCCGATTGTGCATCACAAAATTTAGAAAAAACCGAATTATTCTTAGTAGAAGGTGACTCTGCGGGTGGCTCAGCCAAACAGGCGCGTGACCGTGAATACCAAGCTATTCTGCCGTTACGTGGAAAAATCTTAAATACTTGGGAAGTCGCCAGCGATCAAGTGCTTGGTTCAACGGAAATTCATGATATTGCTGTGGCGCTTGGTATCGATCCTGATAATGAAGACTTATCTCAACTTCGTTACGGTAAAGTCTGTATTTTAGCCGATGCGGACTCTGATGGTTTGCACATCGCCACCCTACTTTGTGCACTCTTTTTACGTCACTTCCCGAAATTAGTACAGGATGGACACGTTTATGTGGCAATGCCACCACTCTATCGTATCGACTTAGGTAAAGAAGTGTTTTATGCCTTAGACGAAAACGAAAAAGAAGCGATTTTAGAACGCTTGAAAGGTAAAAAAGGTACCTTAAACGTACAGCGCTTCAAAGGTTTGGGTGAAATGGATCCATCACAATTACGTGAAACCACCATGGATCCGAATACACGTCGTTTAGTTCAATTAACCTATGAGCTAGGCGAAGATCGAGGAGCGGAAACATTAGAATTAATGGATATGTTACTCGCCAAAAAGCGAGCAGAAGATCGCAAAAATTGGTTACAAACCAATGGCGACCAAGTGGATTTAGCCGTTTAATTATTTGAGGTCAATTATGAACGAACAACGTCGAGATTTTTTTAAAAACAGTGCACTAGGCCTAGCAACGATTACATTAGGCGCAGGTTTAAGCCTTATTCCTTCTGCTCAAGCAGAGGAAAAGCCCTCTAATACGACAACCACTGCGGTTGAAAATTTACCTGAAATTGAGGCTGAGCTAACGCTTGCACCAAATGTGCCAAAACCGATTGAACGTAACTATCCGGCAAAAGTCGTGGTAAAACTGACCGCACTTGAGCAAATTATGGATTTAATGGATGGTGTGCAATTTAAATTTTGGACATTAAACGGTAGCGTGCCTGCGCCATTCATTCGTGTACGCGAAGGCGATATGGTGGAAGTGCAACTTTCCAACTCAGCGAGTTCAATGATGCCACACAGTATCGATTTTCACGCTGCCGCTGTGCCAATGGGTGGTGCTATCGCAAGTGAAACCCCGCCAACGCGTACATCCACCTTCCAATTTAGAGCGTTACGTTCTGGCATTTATTTATATCATTGTGGCAGTCAGCCTGTGGATATTCACCTTGCTAAAGGGATGTATGGTTTAGTTTTAGTTGAGCCAAAAGAGGGCTTACCAAACGTGGATCGTGAATTTTACATTATGCAAAGTGAATTCTATACCAAAGGTGAATTTGGCGATCCTGGCTTGCAGCCTTTCAGTATGAAAAAAGCTATTGATGAACGCCCAGAATATGTCCTCTTCAACGGCAAAGTCGGCGCAACTATGGATGAAAATGCCTTAAAAGCAAAAACCGGTGAAACAATTCGTTTATTTGTAGGCAATGCGGGGCCGAATTTATGCTCTTCTTTCCACTTAATTGGTGCGGTATTTGACAATGTGTATGTGGAAGGCGGCACACTTGTTAATCACAATGTTCAAACGACCTTGATTCCATCTGGCAGTGCCACCATGGTAGAAACTCGAATTGATGTACCAGGTACTTATGTCTTTATGGATCATTCCATTTTCCGCGCAGTAAATAAAGGTACAATGGGACAAATAGTGGTAGAAGGCGAAAAAAATCCGAATATTTATTCTGGTAAATTAAAAGACGAAGCCTTTAAAGAAGCCAATCCACAAAAACCACAACCTGTTCCTTACGAAATTGACAGTCATAAAGGAATGGATATGGGACATTCTCCTCACCAACAGTCTGATGGGAATTCCGGTGCAACAAGAAAATAGATTAGAAGAATATGAGCAATATTAGTTACGAAGGCATCGAGCAGATGCCACTTCGAACCTTTACAGAAAAGGCTTATCTTAACTATTCAATGTACGTCATCATGGATCGTGCATTGCCTTTTATTGGCGATGGTTTAAAGCCCGTTCAACGTCGTATTATCTATGCGATGTCTGAACTGGGTTTAAATGCCGCGGCGAAATTTAAAAAATCCGCACGTACCGTTGGTGATGTGTTAGGTAAATTCCATCCACATGGTGACTCCGCTTGTTATGAAGCCATGGTATTAATGGCTCAGCCCTTTTCTTACCGCTATCCTTTGGTTGATGGCCAAGGAAACTGGGGGGCACCAGATGATCCTAAATCATTCGCGGCAATGCGTTATACGGAATCTCGCCTATCCAAAATCTCTGAAATTCTATTATCTGAATTAGGTCAAGGCACTGTTGATTTCCAACCGAACTTTGATGGCACCTTAGAAGAACCACAATATTTGCCTGCTCGTTTACCTCATATTCTGTTAAATGGTACCACGGGGATTGCTGTCGGGATGGCAACCGATATTCCACCACACAATATTAATGAAGTGGCGGATGCCGCTGTCCTGTTATTAGATAATCCAAAAGCGGGATTAGATGATGTACTCAATATCATTCAAGGCCCTGATTTCCCAACTGAAGCGGAAATTATTTCCCCTAAAGATGATATTCGCAAAATGTATGAAACCGGTCGTGGTTCCATCAAAATGCGTGCGACATGGCATAAAGAAGATGGTGAAATCATCATTAGCGCACTTCCTCATCAATCTTCACCATCAAAAATTATTGCACAAATTGCTGAGCAAATGACGGCGAAAAAATTGCCAATGGTGGAAGATATTCGTGATGAAGCAGATTATGAAAATCCTGTGCGTATCGTGCTTGTGCCACGTTCAAATCGCGTTGACACGGATGCCTTGATGGCGCATTTATTTGCGACGACTGATCTTGAAAAAAGCTATCGTGTGAATATGAATATGATCGGGCTTGACCATAAACCAGCTGTAAAAGGCTTACTTCAAGTTCTTACCGAATGGCTGACATTCCGTCGTACGACCGTGACGCGTCGTTTACAACATCGTTTAGATAAAGTACTTGCTCGTTTACATATTTTAGATGGTTTAATGGTTGCCTTCCTCAACATTGATGAAGTGATTGAGATTATTCGTACTGAAGATGAACCAAAACAAGTTTTAATGACTCGCTTTAACTTAAGTGATGAACAGGCTGAAGCCATTTTAAACTTACGTTTGCGCCATTTAGCTAAATTAGAAGAACATCAATTACAAGCTGAAAAAGATAAACTCGAAGAAGAGCGGTCAAATTTAGCGTTAATTTTAGGTTCTGAGCGTCGCTTAAATACCTTGATCAAAAAAGAAATTCAAGAAGACGCAAAAAAATACGCCAGCCCTAGAATGTCTCAATTAGTTGAACGTGAAGAAGCGAAAGCGATTTCTGAAAGTGAAATGACGCCGGCTGAACCGGTTACCGTCATCTTATCTGAAATGGGTTGGGTTCGTTGTGCGAAAGGTCATGATATTGATCCGGCAGGATTAAGCTACAAAGCCGGCGATAAATATCTGGCGCACGCTTGTGGTAAAAGCAATCAGCCCGTAATCTTTATTGATAGTACTGGTCGTAGCTACGCTTTAGATCCATTAAGCTTGCCTTCTGCGCGTTCACAAGGTGAACCGCTCACCGGTAAACTGACATTACCGGCAGGTGCGACGATTGAACAGGTTATTATGGAACCTGAAAAACAAGAATTATTGATGGCATCAGATGCAGGATATGGTTTTATTTGCAAATTTGAAGATTTAATTGCACGTAATAAAGCAGGAAAAGCCTTGATTTCTTTGCCAGAAAATGCGAAAGTCTTGAAACCTGAGACACTTTCCGAGTCGGCCTCACTTCTTGTGTCCCTCACTTCAGCGGGTCGAATGCTGATTTTTCCGGTACGGGATTTACCGGCATTATCAAAAGGGAAAGGCAACAAAATCATCAGTATTCCAGCAGCGAATGCAAAAGCGCGGTCAGAATTATTGGTGAAATTGTTCTTAATTTCAGAGCAAGCCAGCCTTGAGTTCCATTCCGGTAAACGAAAAATCACATTAAAACCGGAAGATCTGCAAAAATTCCGTGCGGAACGCGGCAGAAAAGGCTCCCAATTACCACGTGGATTACATAGTAATGTTGATATTGTGGTGGTTGAACCTGAACACAACTCATAAGAATTCTCGAAACCAAACTAAATAGGAGGATATTTCGTGAATATTGTTTTTGATACCTATCAAACACTTGCTTTAGCAAGTTTTGTATTATTACTCGGTTTTTTTCTAGTAAAACGCATTCGAGTTTTACAAACATTTAATATCCCTGAGCCTGTTGTTGGCGGCTTTATTGTGGCTATTGCATTAACGGTTTTATATAAAGTAAATGGCACGTCATTCACTTTTGAGAAAAGCTTACAAACATCGATGATGTTGGTATTCTTCTCCTCTATCGGTTTAAGTGCAAACTTTGCTCGCTTAATTAAAGGCGGAAAACCATTAGTTATCTTCCTATTGGCAGCGGCAATTCTCATTGTTTGCCAAAATGCCATCGGTATTTTAGGTGCTCAATTATTAGGCATTGATCCTGCTTACGGTTTACTTGCCGGTTCTGTTACCCTAACAGGTGGTCATGGTACAGGTGCAGCTTGGGCAGAAACATTCACCAAAGAATTTAATCTACCGGCTGCAACCGAAATCGCGATGGCATGTGCCACATTCGGTTTAGTCTTCGGTGGTATCTTAGGTGGTCCAGTATCCCGTTATTTATTAAATCGTCAAAAACAAGGTGAAAACCCTGAGAATGATGAAGTAGATGATGTACAAGAGGCATTTGAGCACCCGACTTATAAACGTAAAATTAATGCGCGCTCAATCATTGAAACCATCGCAATGCTTTCTTTATGTTTACTCATCGGTCAATACTTAGATGGCTTAACAAAAGGTACACACATTCAATTACCAACATTCGTATGGTGTTTATTTACAGGTGTAATCATTCGTAACAGCTTAACCCACTTATTCAAATTCCAAGTGGCTGATTCAGCAATTGACGTATTAGGCAGCGTAGGTTTATCTATCTTCTTAGCGATTGCTTTGATGTCTCTCAAACTTTGGGAATTAGCAGGCCTTGCCACAGATGTATTAGTTATCTTAACGGTTCAAGTTGTCTTCATGGCTTTCTTCGCTATCTATGTTACATACCGTATGATGGGTAAAGATTATGATGCGATTGTATTAAGTGCGGGGCACTGTGGTTTCGGTCTTGGTGCGACACCAACAGCTGTTGCTAACATGCAAGCAATTACCAGTCGTTTCGGACCATCTCACAAAGCGTTCTTAATCGTACCAATGGTAGGGGCATTCTTTATTGATTTATTAAATGCCGGTATCTTAAAAATGTTCTTAAGCGTTGTTGAAGCGCTTCACTAATTAAATATCAAAAAATAAAGGCTGACATTTTGTCAGCCTTTTTATTTATTTACTTGCTACTCATCAGTAAACGTCTTCACCAAATCCATCACAAATTCTAACCGCGCTTTGTTTTCTGGAAGTGCTTTCACAAACTTAAATTTTAATGGACCATCAAAGCGATAAACAATTGGATTTTGTTGAATTAATTTGATGAATTTTTCTGGATCAACTTTTGCTGAAGGTGAGAATTCAATAAAGCCACCTTGAGCCCCTGCATCGATTTTCAGCACTTTTAATGGTTTCACCATTAAACGCATTTCAGCAATTTGTAAAAGATTTTTAGTTGCTTCAGGTAATAGGCCAAAGCGATCGATTAATTCAACTTTTAATTCATCTAACTCTTGTTTACTTTCCGCTGCAGCAATGCGTTTATAGAATGACAAACGCATATTCACATCACCAAGATAGTCATCTGGCAATAAAGCTGGAACACGTAACTCAATTTCAGCTTGCTGATGTGTAATCTCTTCTAATGAAGGTTCTCTGCCCTCTTTTAAGGCTTTAACTGCCGCATCAAGTAATTCCATATAAAGTGAAAAACCGATGCTCTCAATTTGTCCACTTTGTTCATTCCCTAATAATTCACCTGCACCGCGAATTTCTAAATCGTGCGTCGCAAGAATGAAACCTGCACCTAAGTTATCTAAACTTTCTAATGCCTCTAAACGACGTTTTGCATCTTTCGTCATTAACTTCGGCGGCGGTGTCAGCAAATAAGCATAAGCTTGGTGATGAGAGCGCCCTACTCGCCCACGCAACTGGTGAAGCTGTGCTAAACCAAAATTATCTGCGCGTTCAATAATGATCGTATTTGCCGTTGGTACGTCAATCCCTGTTTCAATAATGGTGGAACAGACTAAAACGTTATAACGTTGATGATAAAAATCACTCATCACGCGTTCAAGTTCACGTTCTCGCATTTGACCATGACCAATGACGACTCTAGCTTCCGGTACAAGTGCGGTCAGTTTTTCGGCCGTATTTTCAATACTCGCCACATCATTATGCAAATAATAAACTTGCCCACCACGTAAAATCTCACGCAGAATCGCTTCACGAATAATTAAATCATCTTTCTGGCGAACAAACGTTTTGATACTCACTCGACGAGCCGGTGGTGTCGCAATAATAGAAAGATCGCGAATACCATTCATCGCCATATTCAAAGTGCGAGGAATTGGTGTTGCGGTAAGCGTTAAAATATCAATATTCGCTCGAAGTTGTTTAATTTTCTCTTTTTGTCCCACACCAAAGCGATGTTCTTCATCAATGATGAGTAAGCCAAGATCAGAAAACTTCACATCGGATTGAATCAATTTATGGGTTCCAATCAGAATATCGACTTTTCCTTCAGCTAAATTTTCTAAGATTTGTTTTTGCTCTTTGGCTGTTTTAAATCGAGAAAGCACTTCCACATTAACCGGAAGATTCGCAAAACGATCTTTAAAATTCTCGTAATGCTGTTGAGCTAACAAGGTTGTTGGAACCAATACGGCGACTTGTTTATGGTTCATGACCGCCAAAAATGCTGCGCGCATCGCCACTTCAGTCTTCCCAAAGCCCACATCACCACAAACCAAACGATCCATTGCCTTGGGTTGGCACATATCCGAAATGACGGCATTAATCGCCATAGCTTGATCGTGCGTTTCTTCAAAAGGAAAGGTTGCAGCGAATTGCTGGAATTCCTCACGATCATATTTAAACTCAAAGCCTTTTTTCACTTCTCGTTGGGCATATACATCAAGTAATTCAGCGGCCACATCACGAATTTTTTCTGCGGCTTTTTGACGCGTTTTCGCCCATGATTCATTACCTAATTTATGTAATGGTGCGGTGTCATCTGAGCCACCGACATAGCGACTAATTAAATGAAGAGAACCAACAGGCACATAAAGTTTGGATTCATTCGCATAATTGATCAGCAAATATTCAGCTTTTAAGCCACCTGTATCAAGCGTGACCAAACCACCATAACGCCCAACACCGTGATCTAAATGCACCACTGGCTGCCCTATTTTTAATTCCGCCAGATTGCGCACTAGGGTATCTGGATTGACCGCCTTGCGTTTATCACGATGACGTTGCTGTACCCGCTCGCCCAAAATTTCATGTTCAGTAATGATGGCGAGTTTAGCCTCATCAAGAATAAAACCTTGCTCAAGACGACTTACCCAGAGATTAAACTTGTCTTGATTGGCTTCAGATAAGGTTTTAATCTGTTTAGGTTTAATTTTTAAGGGTGAAAGTAAATCCAGCAAGGTTTCACGTCGTCCTTCAGTTTCAACTGAAAATAAAACATTTCCTTTAAAATGCTCAATAAATTGACGAAGTTGGGATAACGGTTCTTTTTGCTGTGATTGAATGGTCACGGCTGGTAATGCAGACACCGGTAAGTTTTTCTGACGAACAGATGACCGCACTTTTTCTGCTTTAAAATTAATTTTAGGATAATTTTTTAATGCATGATTTACCGCATCAATGCTTAGCCACAAACGTTCTGGCGGCAAAAGAGGGCGCATTGGATCAACTTTGCGATGCTCATAACGCTGTTTGGCATCAAGATAAAAACGTTCACCTTGTGCTTGATTTGTTTCCATATCCACAAACAACGTTTTTTCGGGTAAGTAATCAAACAACGTTGCCATTTCATCAAAGAACAGCGGCTGCCAATATTCAATCCCTGAGATTAGTGTGCCTTTACTGATTTGCTGATAAATATGTTCTGGATCGCGACGAATTTCTCCAAAAGTTTCTCTAAATTGTGTACGGAAAAATTCAATGCCTTTCTCATCTGTTGGAAATTCGTGTGCAGGTAATAAATTAATAGATTGAATTTCATCTAACGTTCGCTGCGTATCGACATCAAAAGTACGAATCGAATCAATTTCATCATCAAAAAAATCTAAGCGAAATGGAACCGCACTTCCCATTGGGAAAAGATCTAAAAGTGATCCGCGCACAGCATATTCACCATGTTCTAGTACTTGCTCTACGGAACGATATCCTGCTGACTCTAATTGTAATCGCAATTTTTCAATGACAAGACGGTCACCTTTTTTAATCAGAAGGACATTGTGCTGTAGATATTTCGGCGGGCACACACGTTGCATTAATGTGCTAATCGGTAAAACAAAGATACCTTTTTTAGTATTTTGCAAATGAAATAGCGCACTTAAACGAGAAGAAATAATTTCTTGATGAGGAGAAAAAGAATCATAAGGCAACGTTTCCCAATCAGGAAAAAACTGAACAGGCTGAGAAGTTAAATCCGGTAAAACTTGTGATAAACGAACCGCACTTTTGGTATCCGGTGTCACAACCACAGTCAATCCATCGTATTGCTCTGCAATTTCACTAACAGCAAGTGCATCTGCACTCGCCAATACATTGCCAAGAATTTTATGATCATTGGGCTGAATCGGAATATCAAAATTAAAATAGGTTGTTTTCATAAGTGCGGTCAATGTTTATCTCATTTTTGCGTGAACAGTTGATTAGTTTAGCAAATTCACTCTACTTTTCAATATTTATCTGTATAAAAAAACAGGGTTTAGTTAACCCTGTTTTCTTTTATTTTTTGAGTGGTTCGAGTGGTTTCTCTTTTTTTACCTTACCATCATCGTCAAATTCAATGCGTGGCATACAACCTCGACAACTCCCTTTATCTAAACCAAGTTCACTGCAAAATTTATTGTATTCATCTACCGCTTTACGGAACCAACCTTTTTTTTCTTGTTCGCTCATCTTGCCTCCTTTTTTAATTTTTGTGCAATCTCTGAACGTAATAATTTTAACCCATTTTTCTTGCTATAGGGTATCTGTTTTGTGATGAAATAATCTCGCATTAAAGGACAATCTTTTTCATCTAAATTCATTAAAAATCGACGAATTGCGGGCAAAGCGGAAGCTAAAGTGCGGTGAAAATGAGCAAAATTTTTTAAACTTAACCAATCTTCGTCAATCAATTCCCAATCTACTGATGTGATATTAAATTCCTGAGCGAGCGGATGGAAAGACAAAGGGATATTCCGTTGAAAAGATTGCGTTGCTTCTTTTTCTAATTCAATCCCTTGTACAGAAAGCCCTTTTAGCGCGATAGCGGAATAACAGCCACTACTTGCCTCTAAATGCTCGCCTAAATGAACAAGAGAAAAACCACATTTCTGCCAAAATTGAGCCAGTTCTTTGGTATAACCAAAACTCACTGATAAATAATCCACATCAGCATTTTGTGTGATGTATTCAATAAGTTGTGTACCTATACCATGCTGCTGCCACATAGGCTGAACCGCAATTCTCGAAATGCGCAAAGAATGCAATTCACAAGCCTTTTGTTGTTGAGCATGAAAACAAAGTGCTTGCGGGACAAGATTACCTTTAGGACGTCGAATCCCTTGTTGAATCGCTTCAATAAGGGATAAATCTTTAATCCCACCTTCTTCTAATGCCCAAACTGCGCCGAGTAAATTTTGCTCACTTTCAGCGGTAAAAAAACACTGTGAATTAGCATCAAACAATCGCCGAAGATCTAGCGGTGATGTACGATAATGGGCTAATGTCATCAAGCCATAGAATTGAGGCAATGAAGAAAGAATTTCCTCTTGTGAGCGTTCAGTAATTTGGCATATTTTGCTTTTATCATATGGCGTTTGTTTAAAGTCATCCTCTACATTTAATAATAAAAGCTCATCAATAAACGCCTCTAAAACATCATCTTTAGACCAACGTAGCGGTTCAATAAGCTCAAAGTCAGAAAAAGTGCGGTTAATTTTTTGCTTAAATTTAAGCTCAAAGCCTCGCCCGGTTCCCTCATAACTATGGATGGTAGTCGTAAATAGAATATGCTTAAAATGGTGGGAAAAAGCAGTAAGTTGAGCAATTGGCAACATTGCCGCCTCATCAACAAAAAGCCAAGCATTTTCAGAAAAAGAAGGATCATTTTGCAAAGCAAGGAAAAGCTCATCTGGTGCAATAAAGATAATCTCTTTTTGTGAAAATTCAGCCAAAATTTTAACCGCACTTTTATTCGGTGCTGTGAGGTAAATTTGAGTATCCAGTTGATTCGCTAATAAGCCTGCTAGAGCTGATTTCCCTCTTCCTCGTTTGGCAGTAAGAAAGTAGAGTTCGGATTCTTTTTGTAAGATTTGCTCAATGATTTTCTGCTGATCTAAGGTCGCATTGTGATTTACAAATGACTGCTGAAAAGTGCGGGCAAATTTTAAATCATTTTGATGATAAAGGATGGGGAAGCCATATTTATGAATACAATGCTTAAAATATGTCATAAATCTTGGCGTAGCAATTGCCTCAATCGAACCTGACCAACGAAGACTATCTTCATCTATTTGAGAATGAAGCTCCTCCCAATTTGATAGCAAGATAATTAAGGCGCCATTCATTTTCAATGTGCCGGCAGCAATGGCTAACGCCTCTAAATGGATACCTTTCCGTGCATCAAACAAGATTGTCTCAAACTCTTGCCCAAGAAGATTTTGAATTTTAGAAAACTCATTAATGATCAAGGTATTTGCCGGCAAATTAGACGGCATATTCTCACTGACCAAAATTTGAAAATGACGTGTCATGAATTATTTTTCTAAATACGCTTCCAATTCAGCTAAATTTTGAGGCCATTCATTACTGAGTTGCTTTATCCATGAAGCAATATCGGATGTCCAATTTGGTAATGAGGTATCTTGAGCCTGTTTTGCGATATTTTGAACATTAACAAGTCCTACCGACGCGGCTGCACCTTTAATTTTATGTGCGACATCTGACACCGTTTGTTGCATATCTGAGTTTGCAAGATAATCCTCATACGCTGTTTCTAATTCATCTAAATAAATCGGCATCCATTGTTTGAATAACTCTACATTAGCTTTAGCTTGTGATTTTCCAATTAACTCAATAAGTGAAATATTGATACCTTCTTGAACTTGAGGAGTTTTTTCTTCATCAGAGATACATTCAATATCATCGCCTAAAAAAGTTTTAAAGCACTGACGTAATTCAATCAAAGAAAGGGGCTTGCGCAACACGCCATCCATACCCTGCTCTTGATATTCTTCTTCACTGTGCATCACGTTCGCTGTAAAGGCAATTAAAGGCGGGAGAAAATCATAAATCCCTTCTTCGTAGTTTTTACGTAGATAGTGGGCAATATCAAAACCTGACATATCAGGTAATTTAATATCAAGAAAAACAATGTCATAAGTATTTTTCTCAAATAATTGGATAGCCTGTTCACCATTCATGGCAACATCAACATAATGACCTTGCTTTTCAAGAATACTTTTGGCTACAACCACATTCAATTCAACGTCTTCAACTAATAAAATAGAAAGATGCTGCATGGCTTTTTCAGCATTCATATCATTGGCTTGGGCTTTATCCGCAATAATCGTTAAATAAAAAGTAGAACCTTTATCCAACTCACTTTCAACCGTTAAATCCCCTTGCATTAACTGTGCAAGATTTTTAGAAATCGCGAGACCGATACCACTTCCAGCAGAACGATGAATGTTATCTTTAACCTGATAATACATGGTAAAAATCTTATCCAATTCGCAAGAAGCAATACCTGCCCCTGTATCTGTAACACTAAATTGATATTGATTATCTTGGATTTGCTGTACTGTTAGGGTAACTTCACCATTATCAGTAAACTTGACCGCATTACCAATTAGATTCCAAAGAATTTGGCTGATACGAGCACGATCGAGATAAAGCCAATTAGGTAAATTCTCATCCTGGTTTAAAGAAAACTTTAGCCCCTTTTGTTCTGCCATTAAGGTACCAAAATTATAGAAATCATTAAGTAGTGAATGGAAATCACAAGGTTGAATATTTAATTCAATGCGTTTAGAGTCGATCTTATCTAAATCAATAATATCACTAAAAATATGGCCTAAACTGACCGCACTTAGATTAATCGTATTCAGATAATTCTGTTGTTGTTCCGTTAATTTATCATCTAATAAAATTCGACTTAAGCCAATGATTCCATTTAATGGGGTACGCAATTCATGGCTAATGGTAGCCAGTAAGGTACTTTTATCACGATTGTTTTTTTCTAATCGAGCAAGTGTTTTAGATAGCTCTAAACGGGAACGCTCTAATCGCTCAACAAGTAGCGTAAAGAAATAAATAACAAAAGGAGCAGTAAATAGACCAAAAGTGATCGAGCGAACAATATCACTCCAGTGAATACCATCACTAAAAAGTGTACTTAATAAGATTTGTATACAAAGAGCCAAAATCGCAAGAATAGCAATGCCAAGTAAAGAGAAGCGAACTCGACCTAATCGAATAACCCAGTCAACATAGCGTTGTGCAAAATATCTAAAGTTTTTCATTGTTTATATTGAGAAATAAAAATTGAGATCATTCTATAGAGTTTTTAATAAAAATCCATAAACAAAAACCCCAAGCCATTCAGCTCGGGGTTCTACATTCACTACCTGG